>CALGDE010000012.1 GCA_937883785.1 uncultured cyanobacterium | reverse complement strand
GCGAAAAGCTATGCCAAGTAAGGATTACGCCGACTTGTGCCTAATGGATAGCTTTGATAAGGGGGGAGACGGGTTTGAGCTGATTTTTGTCCGTCGATTTGCACTCTCGAACGACGTCCGTGACTAAAAGCGAATTGAGAAGGAGCCAATCACCGTAAACCCTTCGCCAGGGAAGTTTTCTCCACCACGACCGTTGGCAACGCTTTCGATATACTCCACATCAAACAGGTTGCGGAAATTTACCGCCGCTCGCCAGTTGTCGCTTTCGTAGGCAATTACCGCGCTGGTGATGAAGTAGCTATCCACTTCGAAGCTGTTGGCTAGGTCGCCGAAGCGATCGCTCACATAATTAAAACCAGCTCCCAGGGTCAGCCCCTCCAGGGCACCTGCCTGAACTTCGTAGGTGGTCCAAAGGTTCGCCACGTGTTCGGGCGCCCCAAATAGGTCGTTGCCAGTATTGGGATCGTCATTGTCGGTAATTTCCGTATCCAAATAGGCGTAGTTGGCGACAATATTCCAGCCCGGCAAGATTTCACCGATGATATCCAGCTCAACGCCGCGACTGCGCTGGGCTTCACTGGTAATAGAAAAAGACGCGTTATTGGGATCAGGAATGGCGACGTTTTCCTTTTCCAGGTTGAACAGCGCCAAATTAACCGACAGTTTGTCGTTTAAGAACTCAGCCCGTGCGCCAATTTCAAATTGCTCCCCTCGCTCCGGGTCAAGACTACCGCCCTCAAAGGTGGTGCCGAAGTTGGGCGTAAAGGATTGGCTGTAGCTGGCATAGAGCGAAATATCCTCCGACGGCTGGTACACCACCCCCGCCCGAGGGCTCCAGGCTGTATCTTGCCGCTCGTTTTCATTGCTTCCAGCAATCAGGTTAAAACTTTCGGTCTTCTGAAAAACCGAGTCAAAGCGTAGCCCCACTAGAACAATCAACTTATCCGATATTCTCACCTGGTCTTGGATATAAATTCCCAGGCTATCGGTAAAGCCTTCGCTGCTCAGCACCACCGGTAAATCGTCGAAGTCAAGGGAAGGCAGGGCGTCATAGTCGGGGTCAAAAATATTCAGCAAACCGATCGCGTCGGGATCCGGGGGAAATAGTCCACGGGTTTCAGTCCCGACGTCTCGGAATGTTAGAAAGTCAATCCCGGCAAGAAGGGTGTGCTCAAGGGAACCTGTGGTGAATTCACCCACCACATTGGTCTGCACTTCTAGGTTGCTTGCAGGCTGGGTTAGACGGGCAGGGTAGATAAAAAGGTCACCCGTTGACTCATCAAAGGCCGTGGGAATCAAGCCAAAGCCGACCAAATTATTGGAAATATTGATGTTTACGCTGGTGTCATAGCGCCGGAAAAACACTGAGTTGCGCAGTTGCCAATTTTCGTTGAAGTCATGCTCAAAGCGATAGCCCACACGGAAGGATTCTGATGTTGACTTATCACGTCGATCATTGATCGCCCGGTCCAGAGGAATGTCAGCAATGCGATCGCCAATAACCGGCAATCCAAAATCATTGGGGCGCTCCTCATCGCGATACTCCAGCTCCAGAGTGAACCTAGTATCGTCACCAATATCGATGGCAACCACTGGCGCAATAAAGAACCGTTCCACATCGGTATCAAAATCGCGATAGTAATTTTCGGTGCGATACAGCGCGTTTAGACGATAGCGCACGTTGCCATCGGAGGTTAAGGGACCGGTAATATCAATACTCGGCTCCAGCAGTCCACGATTGCCACCGCGAAAACCCAATTCATACCGCGCTTCCCGTAGGGGCTTTTCCGTAACCAGGTTAATAATCCCGCCCGGCTCAAGGGCTCCAAAAAGGATCGAGGCTGGTCCCTTCAATACTTCAATACGCTCAACGTTGGCCAGCTCCTGAAAGCCAATGTTGCCATTACCACCATTGGACAGACGAACACCGTCCCGCAGCACGGAAGCACTATCGAAACCACGAATATTAAATCGCTGTCCACGAGGTTCGTTCTCCCCCAAAACAACACCACTGGCATTGCGAATGGCGTCGTTCAGACGGATTACCCCCTGATCCTCCAGAATTTCCTGGGGAATGACCTGAATCGACTGGGGTACATCTCGCAGGGGCGTATTGGTGCGGGTTCCAACGGTGGATTCGGGGGCAAAATACCCTTCTTCCTGACCGGTTACGCCAATTTCAATGGCATCATCATCGGCACCGCTACCAGGGGCACCGGGGGTTACGGCCAGGGTTAGCCCTGCCGCTCCGGAGCTAACGTTGGCCGTGGGAGGTGCATCGGTGCCCGTGATCGAGAGTTGGATGCGACTCCCCGGCAGCGCTGAAGCTTCAACCAGTGCAATACCTTCCACAGGCTGAAATTCTTCTAGCTCGCTTTCTGCCAGCACCGCATTAGGAATCTCAAAAATCAGTGCATTGCCCACAATTCGTGAGCTGTCCGGCTCTGCTAAGGTTCCCCCAGAGGTTTCCAGGACAACCTGCACGCCACTATCTGTGGGTTCAACAACCAAGCCAGTGACAGTTACGGGCTGGGATTGGGCTAGCTGAGCAGCACTTTGGGAAAATTCTGGCGCAGCAGCAGCATCAAGCTCCTCAACGGGCGATCGCGCCGCCGCTACATCGGTCATTACTAGGGCACCGCCAAGGCTGAATAGCATCAGCAGGCTTACCTGCGATAGGGTCGGTTTCATCGTCATTCCTCACACTCCAACTGGCGACAGCCTTTGCGGTGCGATCAACCCAAAGCGTGTCATCAATTAGGTGCCAGAAACCTTACACAGTGCGGAGTGCACGCCCTTTGAGAACAAGACGTCAGGGACTGAAATCCTTACAGTTAAAGGCTTTGGACTCTAAATGATGACAGCCCCTAGTGTTTCCCGCTGCATCAGCCGTCAAAATCAACAGCAAATTAGTTTCGTCAACCTTAAGGAATCACCTTTAGTAAGGGAAGAATTTTGGTGCCTAAACGCATTTTGCGAACCACAAAGCTGTAGCATTTGGTCTTTTAGACCTTCCCAAGAAATTTTGAACCAGTTTGAGAAGGATCAGGATACGTTATCAAAATCTCTGAGACCTAGATTATTAGAGGCTTCTGGGACTTTGAGTGTAAATTCGCTGAATAGCTTTGGTTTGCCTGGACTGTTAGTAATTGTTAATCAACTTCCTCCGAGGTCTCTTGAATCAAGGAGAAGTCTCTCTTATCAAGGAAAGGAACCTCAGAGTGAGAGATTCAAGGACATTGATTCAGTGCAGAGAAGAACACACGGTCCTAGCCAGCCCAGCTCCAGGACTGCATTTGAAAAGTTTTGGGATTAATGCCGTATCGCTGACGAAAGGCGATCGCAAACTTACTGCGACAGCTATATCCCACCGTTTCTGCCACTTGGGAAATGGATAAATCGGACCACATCAACAGCTCGTAAGCAGTGTGCAGCCGACAGTCTCGCACATACCCAAAAGGCGTGGTGCCATACACCTGGTGAAACCCCTGGTTTAGCTTGAAGCGATTCGTCTCCACCCGTCGCGCCAACGCCTCCACCCCCGGTGGGTTTGCAAACTCCCGCCGTAAAATCGCGCTGGCATGGTGCACATATAATGCGCCCTCGCTTAGGCGATATCACTGCTCCATCGCCTCTAGCCGCAATTTCACCAGTTGAAAAGCCTGACGCTTTAGGTACGATCGCCGGGTCCTTCCCTGGTAAGGGCAGTTGAGAATATTTTCAATTACCAACTGCATCGCCGGGGTCATGGGCTCGCTGGTGGCATCGGCCAGAACAATTCCATCGTTCCAAAGGGCGCGGGTTGAGTCCTGAATCGAAGAAACAAAGGGGCGAACGTGGTTCGTATCATGGAGCCGGTCAATCATTTTGGCGATCGCCTTGGGGGAGCGAGCACTCTGGCGGTTGGCGGGAAGCTGGAAAATGCCCTTCGTCAGAATATCGTAAGTGGGAGAAGCCAAGCGCTCTAAAAAGTCTTGGTAATGTTCGACTAGCCCAGGGCGCTTAAAAAATAATTCCACCTTAAAAAAACGCTGCTGGGCTGGAATCACCGTGAAAGTAGGCCAACCGAAATCAGGACACAGAAAAGTTTGGTTAGGGGTATGGCTATCCAGATGAAAGGTCAGCTCTAGGCTGTCCCCTGGTCCAGTGGCTTCCACCGCGAAGTCCTGGTTTAAGGTGAAATCCAAAATCACCAGGGTTAGGTCGTCCTGCAGTGGAATGTATTGGTAGTATCCTTGACCCAGATGATCAGGGCACATCCTAATCTTGTCGGAGCTGCCTGCATGGAATAGACGAGTGTCACTGGTGGTGCCAGGCTGCAACATACCAATCCAGTTACCAAGTTGCAGGGCGCTGGTCATAACGTCACAGGCTTAAAATGCAGGGTTTTGATGGTCATTGGCAACGGTTCGGTCCATCAATTACGCCGCCACTAATGAGAATAAAGCTCATTATTCCACGTTGCTGTTCGCACACAACACAACCTGTCGAGGATAACTATGCCTTTTAAAACCCTGCTCAGTGCTGCTGCCCTTGGCGCTGCCGTCGCACTAATTTCCCCCCAAACTGCCCAGGCGGAGCCCGCGCGATCCGCCTATCGGGAGGTTTCCCCGGAGGAGTTTGAACAGCGCTTTTTTAGGACCGATATTCCCTCCCACCTCAGTGAAAGTGGGCTTTACGCCGCTGCAATCACTGTCTTTGGCGCTTTTACGGAGGAAAGGGAAGGTCGCCAATCGGAGGCCATCGAAATTGAATATGACCGGGAGGGGGGAGCGATCGCCACGGTGACGGCGATCGGGCTAGCAGACGATTCGGTTTCCGCAGTGCGAGTGCGTATGGACTTTATGCAAGACGATGAACTGGGCTGGCAGTTGGTTTGGGTCGGCTCACAGCAACAGTGTGGGCGAGGACGCAATCCCGACGTTTGGACCACGACCCCTTGCCCTTAGGACAAATTAGCGAGAGGGATTTGGGAAACTTCCAGCCACAAGCGTTGTTCGCCATCAGGACCTGCCAAAGGAAGTTTACAAAGAGATGGGGGACACCATCCAAGTCAGCGAGGTTCAGAGCAAGATCATATCCAAGATGCCCTGTTTAAGGATGGTGCCAATATTTACCGAATCTTGGAAAAAAATGCCCATCTCTCTCTCTGCGGAAGCAAACGGTATCTTGGTAAACCTGTTGACCAAGCTTTGAAGGCGATTATCCAAACCCACGGTGCGTGTGATGAATCGACGGCGGGCGATCGCCTCCAGGAACTTCACGACGGCTCTCGCATACACAAAATCCTCTACGAAGGCCTGTGGACATCGAAGGTCATGTCGCATTGATCTCAGCATGCTACCCATTTCCGATGGCTTCACCCTGGCGCTGAAACGAGCCTAGACCGGTCAATGTCTACGTAGTCGGAATTTTCTGGATAGATAAAGATCAATTACCCTAATAGGAATTAATCCTATTTGTAAAACGCTTGGCTCTACGTAGGAATGATATTTAAGCTAACGGACGATATCCTTCAAGACATTATATTGCGCGCTCAGCAGCAGGGAGAGTTGATCCAGCGTCCGATGGATTTAGGGCGTCAGAGCTACTTACCCCAGCGGCTTGGTACAGGTGGCATTCGAGAAATTAAGCTTCGTCACGGCCTTTGTATTCAAACCTATCACGGTCAACTTTGGCAGGATACTCACTGGATGAGGGAGCATGGATCCCATTTCCCCTTAGTGTCTAAGATTTATTTGTCCGGAGGCGCACGGATGCGAGCACCGACCTCCCCAGACGTGGACTCAGACTACGAAGAAATTAAGGGGCATCATTACCTTTACCATTTGCCAAACCAAACTGAAATTGAGGAATGGCGCGGTGAAGAATGGGCACACGTAATTTGTTTGTTTGCAGATCCTGGCTATTTCAGCTCCTTCGACACCAGCCAAACAATCTTGCCTCCGATTCTGCGTAAGCTTATCGCAGGTGACAGAAGCCAGCGTTTTCATCAGCCCTTGGGGGCAATGACATCGAAGATTAAACAACTAGCCAAACAGATCTTGCACTGTCCGTACACCGGGCTAATGCAGCAAATTTATCTGGAAAGCAAAGTCTTAGAACTATTCGCAGCCCAATTTAGCCTTTGGGCAGAGCCCCCAGCGCCAAGCTCTTCTATCTCCCTTTGTGCCCAAGACATTAAACAATTACATCAGGCAAAAGAGATTTTAATTCAGCAAGCGGAACATCCCCCCTCCCTTACAGAGTTAGCGCAGCAGGTAAAGCTGAACGATCGCAAGCTGAAAGAAGGATTCCGCCATGTGTTTGGCACAACTGCCTTTGGCTATCTTCGAAACTATCGCCTTCAGCAAGCCAAGGACCTGTTACACGACTCGAACCTAACGATCGCCAGTGTCGCAATGCAGGTTGGCTATAAAAGCCCGGAAGCCTTTTGTAATGCATTTCGTCGTAAGTTTTCGGTCAGCCCCAAAGCCTATCAATTGGGTCAGCGAAGCTAGAAGCTGTCGGTCATCAATGGAGTATCAAATGCATTAGCCACGAGGGTTTCAGTCCCTAGTAGGCTTTTGTTTGAGTAAGAATGCTTACGCTCTGCAACGCTAAGCTTCTGGAGCTTGATTGATGACATACCCTATAACGCTTCCAACGGATAAACGGCTCAAGAAAGTCCGTTACGCGCAGAAAAAAGTCCGTTGCCCGCAGATACTCACTATTTTTCCCGCCTATCATGCGGCCATCTAATTAATAAAAAAGTTTGGCATTAACCTGCTTCAAGTTGATTCAACTTGAGCTGGACTAATAAGTGTGTGAGTGAGGCGAAGATGAGATTTAACAACAACGTATCCCTGGCTTTGTTGACAGGGGCAGTGTTCCTGGCGATGCAACCTGTTGTTGCCGCAGAGACAGTGAATCAATCTGGAGTGAAGGACGGTACGGAACCAGCCGAACGATTGTCTGCCACCAGCATTGCGTTGGAAGAACACGATCAAGCGCAGGAGCATGGTGAACCCAGTACGCTGGATGAAGTCCATTCTGCTCCTACCACTGTTGAACAGTGGGAGTACTCAATTGCTCAGGCGAAACCCATTGAAATTACTGACGTTCAAATTGATGACACAGGGCAAGGCTTAACTTTACAGTTGGAAACTAGCGGCGGTGAGCTGGCGATATCAGAACCGTCGGTAACGGGTAATGCTCTGACGGTTGATATTTTTAATGCGGTGTTGCGATCGCCCGATGGGGATGACTTTTCTATTAGCAATCCGACGGACGGGATTGCGCTCGTGAATATCACCCGTGTGTCGGACAGCCAGGTGCGGATTGCTATTACCGGCAGTAAGGCACCACCGGCTGTAGAGATTAGCACGACAGACAATGCCCTGACCGCCAATATCATCGCAGGGGATCCAACTGCCCGAGCAGAAGAAGAAGCCATTCAAATTGGGGTGACCGGGGAGCAGGAGGGATATTTTGTTCCCGAGAGTCGCGCTGCAACCCGCACCGATACTCCTCTGCGGGATATTCCCAATTCGATTCAGGTCATTCCTCGTCAAATAATCGAAGACCAACAGCCGATTGAACTGGGAGAGGTGCTTAGAAACGCAGCGGGCGTTACCAATGTCCCCAATAATGCTAGTCGCGGCCTCAGCGTAACTATTCGAGGGTTTGATGGTGCTCCTATATTGCGCAATGGCTTCCTCCTCCTGGACTCTTTCGCCTCAGATACAGCAGAGCCAGAAATCGCCAACCTAGAGCAAGTCGAAGTTTTAAGGGGGCCAGCGTCGGTCCTATATGGCCAGGTAGAGCCGGGAGGCATTGTTAATCTGGTGACCAAAAGGCCCCTATCGGAGCCGTATTACAATCTGCAGCTCCAAGGAGGAAGCCAAGGCTTTATCAGCCCCATCATTGATGTATCAGGGCCGCTTACTGAAGATGGGCGCGTGCTCTATCGCCTTAATGCCCTTTACCGCCACGAGGAGAATTTTCGAGATTTTGATAATAATTTCGAACGATTTTTTATTGCTCCCACGGTGACTTGGCAGATTAGCGATCGCACCGATCTGACCCTCGAGCTGGAATATGTGAATGATGAGGAACCCTACGATACGGGGGCTATTGCCCGGAATGGAAGCATTGCCGATGTTCCCCGAGAACGCGTATTTAGTGACCCTGACAGCGTCGTTAACCAAGAGTTTTTTCGCGCAGGGTACACCCTAGATCATCGTTTCAGTGACAAGTGGAAACTCCGTAATCAGTTTCTCTTCACCTCCAGTTCCTATGGCTACAGCATCACACCAAACCCCATAGGCTTTGTTGATGAAGCTGCTGGTATTCTTAATCGCCCCTTTATCCAGCAGGAGGGAACCACAGATACGTTTTCCCTTTACACCAATATCCAAGGCGAGTTTAATACGGGTTCCATAAAACACACGCTATTATTTGGAATTGACCTTGCCCGTTCAGAAAATACGACGGTGTCGAGGGGAGATTTTAGAAATCCAGACGCTTTTTCTCCCATCAATATTTTTGATGACACCGTGGACATTCCCAGTCCCGAAAGTCTTCCACTTTTTGCGGACCGGAATGGAAATAGGAATCAGCTTGGAATTTATGTTCAAGATCAGATTGATATCCTGGACAATTTAATTCTGGTGGCTGGGTTACGCTATGATTCCTCTTTCTACGAGTTGCTAGATGCTGTGCCAGACACAAGAAATAGCCAAATAGAAGATGCTCTAACACCTCGAATTGGTATTGTTTATCAGCCTGTTGAACCGCTCTCTATCTATGCCAACTACTCTCGCTCCTTTATCCCAAATACTGGAACGGATGCGAATGGCGGCTTCTTAAAGCCCGAAGAAGGTGAAGGATTCGAAGTCGGGATTAGAGGCGAAATTATTAAGGATCGTCTGGTTGCTACACTCGCTTATTTCGACATTACCAAGCAAAACGTAGCAACACAGGATCCGAATGAGCCTTTTGCGTCAGTCTCAACGGGAGAACAACGCAGTCGAGGGGTGGACTTTAATCTAACAGGAGAGGTTCTGCCAGGATGGAATGTTGTGGCTTCCTATGCCTACATCGATGCAGAAGTTACTGAAGATAATACTGACATTATTGGTAATCGACTTATTGGTGTGCCGGAGCATAGCGCTAGCCTTTGGACAACCTATGAAATTCAATCGGGAAATTTACAGGGGTTGGGGTTTGGGCTCGGATTTAACTTAATGGGGGAACGACAGGGTGATTTAGCCAATAGCTTTAAGACCGATAGTTATTTCCTTACCAACGCAGCGATTTTCTATCAACGGAATAATTGGCAAATACGTTTGAATGTCGACAATCTTTTTGATGTTGAGTACATCGAATCTTTGGGGGGCGCGATCGCCTTTGGCAATGATTGGGGGCGTCCACTCACGGTGCGAGCTTCTGTTTCTCATACGTTCTGATGGGGCGAACCTATTTTGCCTTGAGAGTCGTTCAAAACCATGGAGCAAGAATGCTATTTGTACACCGTCCAGCTCTGATTGTGGCAACGATGTTGGCGCTCTTCTCCTGCCAGCATCAGACTCCGCAATCAGATGAGATAGCTGCCGAAGTCTCACCTGCCTCTGCCGACTGTCGTACCATTCAGCATGAAGCAGGGGAGACTGAGATTTGCGGTCAACCCAAGAGGATTGTGGCTCTGGGGTCTTATACTTTGGAGCCTTTACTTGCTCTCAATATTCAACCCGTTGCGTATGCTGACCATCTTCCAATTCATCAAGGAGATTACACTAACCCCAGTCAGCAAATCCCTTATCTGGGCGATCGCATTACTCAACCAATCGCCAATGTTGGAGTAGCATACACGCCCTCAGTCGAGTCCATTCTCAAAGTTCAACCTGATTTGATTCTGGGCATCGATGAAATGGGCGCGAGTCAATATGAGAAACTTTCCAGCATTGCCCCCACCTTATGGCTTGATTATGATCGTGCGGAGGAAAATCTTAGGGTAATTGCTAGCGCAATCAATCATTCTGATCGAGCTTCTGAATTATTAACTAAGACGCGGAGTCAAATAAAGCTAGCACGAGAACTTTTCTCTGATTTAGTGTTATCTAATCCTAATGTTCTACTGCTCGGTGGCTCAGAATTAAAGTCCATACGTGTTTTCACAAAGTCTGCTGGACTCTGTAGCTCATTGCTCGAATCCCTGGGGTTTAAGCTAGTGATTCCACCCAACATCGATAAGGATAACCTCGCTAGAGGGATACCGATTTCTCTCGAAGCTTTGACACAGTTTAATGATGCTGATCTAGTTATTTTTCTGGGTCATAAATACAGCAACCTAAAGTCATCTGACAATGTTAATAGCTTTGAAGATAACGTACTGTCAGACTTAAAGACGGCTTGGAAAAAGAATGCGATCGCCCAATCTTTAAATGCCAGTAAAGTCGGGAAAGTTTATTTTATTCCGACTTATTTATGTGCAGGATTGCCTGGTTCTATAGGCACTGATCTGTACCTAAAAGAATTAAAGAGAAAGCTTCTTTTAAACAATTAAGAACCAAGATTTCAATGCAATGGCCAATAAAATCATTGAACTAGATTCTGATCTTTACCACTATCTACTTTCTGTCTCCCTTCGCGAACCTAAGAGCTAGTTTATAAAGTAAATCTGAAGCACCGCGCAATGCAGAATCGCCA
>CALGDE010000011.1 GCA_937883785.1 uncultured cyanobacterium | reverse complement strand
TCGTAATTACAGATTAACCTCCGTTAGCTTTCTTACTTTTCAGACGTCCTCTCAGGCGATATTTGCAGGAGCTGCAAATTACAAAGGATGAGCTGCGCAGAAGTAATGATCAGCTGGAAATTCGGGTGGAGCGGCGTACCCAGGAGTTGCGATCAGAGCGCGATCGCTCGGAGCAGTTGCTATTGAATATCCTGCCGCCGGAAATTGCGGCTCAGCTCAAGGTGGACTACAGTCCCATCGCGGATCGCTTTGATGAGGTGACCATTTTATTTGCCGATATTGTGGGGTTTACGGGGATTGCATCATCCGTTGCGCCGTTGGAGCTGGTGGAGCGGCTAAATCGGATTTTTTCCACCTTTGATCGCCTCAGCCGCCATCACGGGCTGGAGAAAATTAAGACTATTGGTGATGCCTACATGGTGGTGGGCGGTTTGCCAACGGTGCGGGACGATCATGCAGACTCTGTGGCAGATGTGGCGTTGGCGATGCAGACGGAAATCGCCAAGTTAGATACGGACCCGGATAATCCTTTACGGATCCGCATTGGCATTAATACGGGAGCGGTTGTGGCGGGGGTGATTGGCATCCATAAATTTATTTATGATCTGTGGGGCGATGCGGTTAATATTGCGTCGCGGATGGAGGCATCTAGTTCGCCAGGGCAAATTCAGGTTACTGAAAGCACCTATCAACGCCTTAAGGATCGGTACACCCTGAAGGAGCGCGGTGTGGTTGAGGTCAAGGGTAAAGGGGAGATGAAAACCTATTGGCTGCTGGGCAAAAAGTGGGAAGAGGATGTATCACCATTGGCGATCGCCCCTGAGTCCACCTCCGTTAGCTGATGATATTCGGGTACAAAATAGCCAGCAATTTTTGCCTGTCTTGGTTGTCAGCAGGGAGTGGGTTAATAACCGTGGCAGTTCGTCCTGACTAGGGGCTTTAAAACTTCAAACCCAATAGCAACTGGGGTTATAGCCCTTAGCTTGTTTGATCTGAAAGGGCGTGTAATGTTCACTACATTAAGCTTTTGGCGTTTAACTGAGCACACGCCTTAGGGATCCTTGGAACAGTTTGGGTGGATTGGCTAAATTGGCAGAGTCTATAGAATCCTTGAGCGGGAGCCTTGGTGAACCATATGTCCTCTGCCAGCAGCATTGATTTTCGCGAGTTTTATTTATCGACGGAGCCGGGGCAAACGGGACTGAATTTATCCGACGCGCGGCAGGCGAAATGGTACGTGGATTTTGCAGCGGTGCGGGGCGGGGCGGTGATTCGACGCATGTTCAACCGCATTAGTCTTAAGGGCGATTCGCCCACCTGCACTTTGTTTACGGGGCATGTGGGCTGTGGGAAGTCGACGGAATTGCAGCAGTTGGTGGAGCGGTTGGAGGGGGCAGGGTTCCACGTAGTGTATTTTTCCGTGGATGAGGACTTGGATATGGGCGATGTGGATGTGGGGGATGTGTTGCTGTCGATCGCCCGGCAATTAGGAGAAACATTGGATGGGCTGGAGCTGGAGGAACCGAAGGGATTTCGGCGACTGGTGGATGAGGCGAAGCAGTTGCTAACCACCGAGATTGATTTGAAGGGGGCAACCTTGGGACCGCCGAAGGGACCGCAGCTAAAGGCAGATGAGTCGGGGAAGGTGTCGGTGAATTTGATGGTGGCGGAATTGATGTTGCAGGTGCGCCACAGCCCGCGTCTACGGGAACAGTTGCATCAGTGTTTAGGCACACGCACAGGGGATTTATTGCGGGCGATTAACGAAGAATTGATTGAGCCAGCGATCGCCAAACTCAAAGCCAAAGGGAAAAAGGGGCTGGTGGTGGTGGCAGACAATCTGGAAAAAATGGACAACCTGGCCATGTCCACCGGGCGCAACCAGCAGGAGTATCTATTTATTGATCGGGGGCGATCGCTCTCCCAGCTCAACTGCCATATGGTGTTTACAATGCCCCTGCGGCTGTTGTTTGTGGATAGCAGCAACCAAATTAGCCAGGTGTTCGGGGGGCGCGATCCAGAGGTGTTGCCCATGGTGCCGGTGCGATATCGAGATGGGCGGGTGCACGAGGAGGGGATGCGGTTGTTGCGGCTGTTGGTGTTGCGGCGGGCGTTTCCAGAGTTTGATGATATGGCGGACGATGCCACCTGGGATGCCCACGTTCGGCAGATTGTGGCGGAGCCGGAAAGTTTGGATCGGTTGTGTGCGGTGAGTGGAGGTCACCCCCGGGAATTGTTGGCGCTATTGAATGAGTGGCTGAATGAGGAGATGGGGTTGCCCCTTAGCCAGAAGTCTTTAGAACGGGTGATTCGGGCAAAGCAAAATAAGCGGAAGCGGGCTCTGAACGAGGAGGAGTGGGCGCTGTTGCGAAAGGTGAGCGCGGAGCAAGATGTGAACGATGAGGATAATTACGATCGCCTGATCCAAAGTCGATTTGTTTTTGAATATATCGAAGACGATGAGTCGTGGTTTGAGGTGAATCCGCTGCTGTTGGAAGCGCCGGAAATGCAAGCTTAGTCCGCTTCCCCCCTTACCAAGGGGGACCGAGGGGGGATCCCTACCATCGGTCAACCACGGTTAGAGATTAGTGGGCGTCTCAAGTTTCAGAAGATCCCCCCAACCCCCTTTGGTAAGGGGGGCTTTTGATCGATTTTTTTATGCCATGATCGTCCCAGAGAACGATTGAAACGATGGAATTTAGTCCCGACCCGCGATCGCTAGAACGCCTATCCTTTGCCATTGAAATGGGGCAGGGGCAGTTCAAGCTGATGGTGGTGCGTTGCAATTACAAGCCGCTGGTGGATGCGGTGATGGCGCAATTGACGGAAATTTGCCCGGTGACGCTGGTGTCGGTGTGGGTGGATGCCAAAGGTAGCGTCTTGGAGCGGGTGACGGAGGCGGTGGAGCAGAAACCCGAGGCGGGCTGTGTGGTGGTGCGGTTTGCGGCAGGGATGGATCGGGAGGTGTTGACGCAGATTTTTGGGGCGGCGAATCGGGCGCGGGAGGTGTTTCGCGATCGCATCAAACGACCCATTGTGCTGTGGTTGGATGATGCTGCTGAGGCAGTGTTTATGGATGCGGCTAGCGATTTGGAGAGCCTGAGCACCGGGGCGTCGTTGGGGTTTGACCTGGATCGCGGGGATTTGTTGGGGTGGGTGCGATCGCAGGTGGATGGGTTGGTGGGGATGGTGCTGGGGGGCGGTTCAATGCCAACGCCGATCGCCCAGTGGAAGGGGGCGGTGCGTACGTTGGGCGGGGAGGATGGGCTGGAAAGGGGTGAGCTGTCGGGGGAAGAGGCGGCGGATGTGTTGGTGTTAGAGGGGCGGGCCAATTGGTTGGAGTGGCTGCGGGATCCCACGGAGAAGAGTTTGGTGGAGCGGGCGGCGGTGGCTTATGGGCGATCGCTGGAGCTTTGGTTGGATGCTAGCGATGGGGATTCGCAGGTTTGGCAGCGGGCTGGGGTGGTGCAAATTTGGTTGGCGGAGCTGTGGCGATCGCGAGGGAAGTTGGCGCGGGGGAAGTATTTCGACTATTGGGAAACGGCGCTGGAGTGGAATGATTGGGCGATCGCGACGTTTCGAGAGGCGGGAGAGCTGTCGGCGGTGGCGCGGTTTTTGCCGGGGTTGGGGGATGAGCTTCAGCGGCTGGGGAAATGGGACCGGTTGACGACGGTGGCGGAGGAATTGTTGGGGCTGAGCGAGTTGGGTCCCCTGGCGGATGGGTTTCGGTTGGCGCAGGGGTATGGATTTTTGGGCAAGGCGGCGCTGAAGCGACAGGAGTGGGAAGAGGCGCGGGGATTATTCGAGAAATCCTTTGAGGCGTTGGGTGAATACGTAGATCTGTCGGAGGAGCGGCGGGTTTATTGGGCGTGGTTGATGTTGTCGCGATCGCGGGCATTGTGGCAGTTGGACCGGCGAGGGGAGGCGCTGGAGAATATTCAGCTAGCGCGGGATGAGATGGAACCGGAACCGGCGCGGGGTCCACGGTTGACGGTGGCGATTTTAAATCAAGCGCGGGATTTTCTTTACGAAGACGAGAATTTTGAGGAGGCGTTTCGGATTAAGCGATCGCGCCGGTCCATCGAACAGCAGTTTCGCCTAAAAGCCTTTGTAGGAGCGGGGCAGGTGCGGGCGATGCGGGTGGAGCAGCTGGAGCGGGGGATGCAGTCTGGGGCACGGGGGGCAGTGTCGGAGGAAATTCGGGCGTCGGGGCGGCAGGAAGATGTGGATCAGCTAATGCTGCGGTTGGAAAATACGGAGACGCGGCTGACGGTGATTTGTGGTTTCTCTGGGGTGGGTAAAAGTTCCCTGGTGTCAGCAGGATTGATACCAGCAATTACAGCGAAAAAATTTGGCAACTTAGTGCGGCGCGGTTTTCCTGTTGTGATTCGGCGCTATGAAGATTGGAGGGAAGAAATAGCAATTGCTTTGGGTTTAGAGCTGTGTTCCAATCTCCTTCGTCCACCTTCTGCTCTTAATAGGGAACAAAGTCATGCTTCCCAAGAAGACATTGTTTTACAAGTTTTGAAACTGTGTGCAGCCAGCAGTGAAGATAACGGTCAAAATTTCAAACCAATATTAATCTTTGACCAGTTTGAGGACTTTTTTACCCATCGCAGCGATCGCCGGGACCATGAACCTCTGTTTAACTTCTTGGGGCAGTGTTTAAAGGCGGCGCAGTCGCTGGATATTGTGATCTCTATCCGGCGGGATTATGTGCACCATTTGCTGGATTGGCCAATGTTGGCGCGGGCGGCGGGGGATGGCACCCTGAGCGACCAGGCGTTGTTTTTGGTGGATGATTTTTCGCGGGACCGGGCGATCGCGGTGATGCAGCGCCTGTGTGAGCAGGTGGATTTTGGCATTGATTCCCCTAGCTTGACGGGTATCGTTGACGATTTGGCGATCGGCGAGGGGGAAACTGCAAAAGTACGTCCCATTGAGTTGCAGTTGGTGGGGGCGCAGTTGGAGGCGGAGGGGGTGCGATCGCTGGCGAAGTATCGGGAAAAGGGCGGCAAGCTGGCGCTGGTGCGGAATTATTTAAATGAGGTGAAGCAGGATTGTGGTCCCCGGTTAGTGGAGCTGGCGGGGGATGTGTTGGTACTGATGGTGGGGGATGCGCGGCGGGGGTTACGTCCGGCAAAGGGGCGATCGCAGCTACGGTCAGAGCTGGCGGAGTATGACCTGGTGGCGCAGGATAACGACTTGGCGTGGATTTTAAAGGTGTTTGTGGGGGCGGGCATTGCCTTTGAATTACCGGGAGAGCCCGAGCCCAAATTCCAACTGGTGCACGATTACCTAGCCGAATTTATCCGTGACAACGAACAACCCCTATTCCAACAGGTCCTGAAGCAAGAGCGTCAAAAACGTGAAGAAGCACAAAAAGATGCCCTAACCGCGGCATATGAATGTAAGGCAGCATTGAAGGAAAAAGATACTGCAATACGGCAGTTAGCCTATATCCAGCACGAAATGAAAGCTGCTGAGGTTCAAGGACAACGGCAACGGCAAGAAGCAGAACGTCGCTTGGCTTTAGTTAATGCAGATGTAAAAGATGCGACTAGAGAGCGTAAAAGGCTGCAAAAAGCTAATGAGACAGCAGTAAGAGTGTTAGTCTTGCTAGGATTTGTCGGCTGCTCTGCATTTCTGTGGTCTTACCTCGTTATTAAACAGACTAAGCTTCAGATGGAAGCTGCACAGAGCCAGAGAATTCTTGCTGAGCAACAGAAAACTCTTGCTGAGCAACAAAGGGTCCAAGCTGAGATACAGAAGGAAAATGCAGATACTCTACGCAGAAACGCAGAATTACGAGAAGCTAAAGCTGAATTGGCTGCTGCTGAATTAGAGCCGAATTTAGAGAGGATGAGGCGTATTGGTGAGATAACAGAAACGCTTCGAGTAGACAACATTGAGCTTGTATCTCTGATCATGCGATCAGTTTTGCTACTTCGCCAGGAACCAATTCCCTTGCCTCTTAGAAATGCTCTTTACAACCAGTTAATAGCTTTTGGTAGCGGAGATGACATAAAAAGTGCTGAGAGCTTTACAGTTTTGAAAGGGCATAGTTCCAGTGTCTTAAGTGCAAATTTCAATTCAGCAGGAAGTTTGATCGTTACAGCGTCATCAGATGGCACTGCAAAGATATGGGATCTTGAAGGGAATGAGCTTCAATCCTTAGAAGGGCATAAGTCCAGTGTCTTAAGTGCAAATTTCAATCCAGCAGGAAGTTTAATCATTACAGCGTCGTCAGATGGCACTGCAAAGATATGGGATCTTGAAGGAAATGAGCTTCAATCTTTAGAAGGACACCAGTCTGAGGTACTGAGCGCCGCTTTTAGCCCTAAGAGCAGCAGAGTTATTACCACTTCATCTGATGGGACCGCAAAGCTATGGGATTCAAAAGGTAGGGAGCTTCGAGTATTACGAGGGCACGAAGATGCGGTCACAACAGCTACATTCAGTACAGATGAACAGTTACTGATAACGGCATCCCGTGACGGAACAGTAAAGCTATGGGACTCAAAAGGTGATGAGCTTAGGTCTTTTGGAAATCATGGTGGCTGGGTCCTAGATGCAAACTTTGGAGCGGGTGGTGAGACCGTGACCACTGCTTCGCACAACGGCGTAATTAGACTGTGGGATTTTCAAGGCACCATACTTCGAACATTTGAGATAAGCCAATATTGGGGCTTGAGTACAGATTTAAGCCCGGATAGGAAGTATATCGCTGCGGTTTCGGATGATGGGGCGATGTCTCTCTGGGACAAAAAAGGTGGCAAGATACAAGACTTTAATGGGCATCGAGATTTTGTTAGGAGTGCAGTATTCAGCCCGGATGGACGCTTTATTCTTACTGCTTCGGATGATGGCCTAGTCAAATTGTGGCCACTAACAACAACGGACAATTTAATGAAAAAAGGCTGTGAGTGGTTGCAGGA
This sequence comes from uncultured cyanobacterium, assembly GCA_937883785.1. Lineage (GTDB taxonomy): Bacteria > Cyanobacteriota > Cyanobacteriia > CACIAM-69d > CACIAM-69d > CALGDE01. The sequence goes on along the minus strand of CALGDE010000011.1, from coordinate 25,129 downwards.
CTATCTCACTCATGATTCCAACGCCCCCGAAACCCTCCAGCAATATTGCAAAGTCACCCCCAACCGCCCCCGCCAGAACACCTAACCCTCAGCGACACCTTCCACGCCACCGCCCACCTCCCCAAACTCCACCGCCTCATACAACTCCACCAACGGTAGCTCCACCCCCAACGACACCACCGGCACCACCGCCTCCATCCCGCGCCACTCCGTCAATACCCACTCCGACGGCGATCGCTTTTCATAGCGCTCCACCACCGGACCATCCTGCGCCACCAACAAATACTCCTGAAACGAGGGAATTGTGCGATAAGCCGAAAACTTCTCACCGCGATCATACCCCTCCGTCGACGACGACAACACCTCCGCCACTACCAACGGATTCACCACCGTATCCCTCCGCCCCGACATCAACTCCGCCGGTCGCCCCATCACCATCACATCCGGATAAGTGAACATATTTCGCTCAGGAATCCAAAGCCGCTGATCCGTCACAAAAATGTCATAGGGCTGTTTCCGCAACTTAGACATCAGCAGAAAGAGCAACGTCCCGCTGAGCCTATTGTGATTGGGAGTACCGCCTGTCATAGGAATAATTTCTCCATCGCGATATTCATGGCGCAACTCTGACTGCACCTCCGCCGCCAAATAAGCCTCCGCCGTATGGGTCTGAACTCGCGATCGCGCCGTTGCTAACGTCATAAAACCGTCCGTAACTCCTCAGCAATCCCACCTAAATACTAGCGATCCACAACAGTAAAGGTTTGAGCGATCGCCCCTACATCCCATCCACTCTCCTAACTCCTCCACTAATTCCCCAATAAAATGCTGGCGGCAATTTCCACCCCTGGCAACATTCGCGATCGCACCATCCCCGCCTTCAAAATCTCCTCTTGCGCATAATCCCCATCCTTCGGCTCCGTCAGCACAATCACTCGGCGATCGCCCACATCTTCCGCCAAATCCACCACCCAATATTCTGGAATCCCCGCCTCTGCATAAAGCGATCGCTTTGGTCCCAAATCCTTATCCAAACTAGACATCGCGAACTCGATAACCAACTTGGTTTCAGAGGCATTAGGGTGGCGGAAATCGTTCTCGTTAGTCTCGTCTAACACAACAATTGCCAAATCTGGCTCTGGCACTGACCGCGCAAGGGTAATGGGATGGGCTTCGCTAACTTCAAACTCAGGTGGTACAACCTTGCGCAAAACCCGTGAACTCTTTTTAATACGGCTACTATGCAGCGGACCTTCTGGTGCCATCTCAACAAAATCCCCCGCCAACAGCTCCACAGGCTTCTCGTCCAATAAGCCAGTTCTCACCAACTGCAAGTATTCTTCAACGGTCCATTTGGCGATCGCAACGGTCATAGCTCATCCCATCTGCGCAAACTCATATTTCTAATAGTATCGTGCAGGTTGTTGAGAGCTGATTATCGGTGGGTGGCACGGCGATCGCGAGCGCTCCGGCGACATAAGGCGTCCTCAGAATGCCATTGCACTGTCCAAACCTTATCGCAGCTCAATGGATGCCTAAAATGGAAACACCAAGAGCGCCATCGTCCCCACCACAGGGAACCCGTGCCCGTTAATTTTGAGGAATTTATCAGTTGGGCACCCAGAGCCAAGTTTGAATTTATGGATGGGAAGCCACTGATTGAATCGAGGCTTGGAACGCGGAACGTGTTGGCAATGCTGATGATGACATTTGGGCTAACCAGCGTGGTTAAGCTGTTGCCGCCCCAGGCTTGGATTCAGGGATTGCGCCAGCGGTTGGAATGGGAACGTCACAATGCGGAACGGAAAGATGAATGGAGGGAGATCGCTCAGCAAGCGGCTGAAATACTTCGTAGGGATTTTGGGGTAGAGCGCCTGGGGGTAATTGGTGATCTGCCCACACCACAGCCCCTGAATTATTGGTCAGGAATGACTTTGGTCTATTGGGAGACACTGGAAAACTCCTGGCAAGCCTACGATGCCTTGCGCACCGTCGATCCGGGTCGCCCGTCGATTTATGCCATGGGGATAAACGTTGGCTTACGGCAGATCAGCGCTGGCAAATTGAGCGTCACCTAGTCAGTCTGTAGTGCAGCGATCGCCATTCCATTAGGTAACGCTATCGGTCACTCGCAACAAAACTTTAGCGAAACCATTAAGATAGTAACTGGTCCGTATCAAATGATAGGGACTTTACTGGAATGGTTGAGAATAATTTTCACTAAATTGCCCCTAAATGCTAAGCGCAATAGGTCAACTTACACCCCCAAGTCCATCAAAATCGGACCTGTATAAAGCGCTAGAAGTCGCGAAAAATAGGGCACAGCGGCAATTTAAACCCCAACTAATTACCATTGCGTTCGATATTCCAACGGTCGATCCTCTTAGCATCTTTTCCCAAATAAAACATCAGGAAATCGCCAGTTTCTATTGGGAAAAAAGCGATCGCAAATACGCAACGATGGCAATGGATAGCGCCATTAAACTAACCCTTACCGGTCCCCATCGCTTCCAAAAAGTCCGCAACTGGATTCAACACAATAGCAACACCCTAATCCACACCCGCCCCAACGATCCCCTCGCCCAACCCCACTTCTTCTGCGGTTTCCCCTTCCTCGATCACCCCAGCGAGTCCACCGTTTTCCTACCTCGCTGGCAGATCAACACAAGCAAAAATCCTAGTCCCGGCGATCACCCCCGCACCGTCGCCATTCTCAACTGCACCGTTGCCCCTAATGACAGCCTAGACCAACAGTGGCAACAATACCAAGCCCAGCTAAACCAGCTCCAAGCCTGGGGAAGCGCCGATCTACACCGCAACATCTCCCTAGCGCCCTTTCAATCTTGGGATAACGATCAATTGGGGGACGGACAAGCATTTGTGGATAGCGTTCGTCAGGCGATCGCCGATATCCAAAACGGCCACCTACGCAAAATCGTCCTGTCCCACAGCCTCGATCTACCGCTCAGCGCCCCCACCAACCCCGCCACCCTGCTCCACAACCTGCGCCAACGCTACCCCCACTGCTACACCTTCGCCATCAGCACCGGCACCGGGCAAACTTTCCTGGGAGCCAGCCCCGAATGCCTCGCCTACGTTAACCGCAACGGCGACCAACGCTATCTCCACACCGAAGCCCTCGCCGGGTCCGCCCCCCGAGGCACCACCCCCGCCGCCGATAAAATTCTGGGGAGCCGCCTGCTCAACAGCAAAAAGGACCGCCACGAACACCACCTCGTCACCGAATTTATCCTAGAGCGCCTGCAACAACTGGGTATCAAAATCGACATCCTCCCCCCACCCCAACTGCGCAAACTAGCCAATATTCAGCACCTCCATCTCCCCCTTGCCACCCCCCTTCCCCCCCATCTTTCTCCCTTAGATGCCGTCGCTGCCCTACACCCCACCCCCGCCGTAGCCGGCTTGCCCCAAACCGAAGCGATCGCCCGCATTTCCCAATATGAATCGGGGGATCGGGGATTCTACGCTGGTCCCATCGGCTGGGTAGACGGCCAAGGACAGGGAGAATTCGCCGTGGGAATTCGGTCCGCGTTAGTCACAGGCGATCAGGCAAAACTTCGCGCCGGAGCCGGCATTGTCGTGGGGTCAGACCCCCTAAAAGAGCTAGCGGAAGTGCGCCTTAAGCTTCAGGCACTGCTGGCTGCTTTAGTGTGATGGAAGGCGTTGGCGTTTACTCTCGAACAATTCCTGAACAACTTTTTCTGATTTAGAGAAAAAATTACTGCGCTTCATATCGTCGCGATCGCCTCGAGTTTAAAGCTAAAACAAAGACAAAATGAAGTTGCCATAAAGTAGCGATCTAGATCACGAAAAAAACTGATTTAGATCAGATAGAAAATGGATACGGATCGGAAGGGTTTCTGATAAAGATCTAACGTTCTTACTGATCCCCGTCCTTGGCTCCCGTAGTGTGAATTGACACAATAAATACAACGTAAATCGCATTTGGTTTACTCGCTCGGTCTCCGATTCGATTCATCTTTATCGCCTTAAGGGCGACGTTACTATGTCCATTTCCTCTCAAGCGATCGCCACCAACGAGATTAACAACGCTTTCCCTGAGCAGCGAGTACAAACCATTGCCGATGCGCTGGGTGTCTACTTGAAAATGTCCTTCTGTGAAAGCATTGTGCGTCACTCGGGGAAAAGTTTAGAAGAACTAGCTGCCCAAAGCCAGGCAATGGAAGAAGCTGCTTCATCGGTTTCCTGCAATGAGAAAGGTCGCTATGCCAATGGTCAAACCAATAAAAACCAACGGACACAAATTGCCAAGGATCTAGGCTGGGCAAGCTATTCGCCCATTCAACAATCCTTGCTGGCGACCTTTCTAGGCTAAGGGATGCGCTCTACTCAGGGCGCTTTGTTTATTAATTTTTTGATTTTTGTTAATTTTTTCATTTCAAAAAAACACCCCGTTAGACAGCATTTTTGATACAGGTTCGCGCAACATAATCACCTTATTTGAGCGGATCTTAAAGGCTAAGGTTCCATGAATAAGTGCCTTAGCTTTTGTATGGAAGTTCTTTGGAAATTTACAGAAATATAGAACAAGACTTGCTCCAAATTTCTCAATTTCCCCTTAGAGTTAAGATACGAAGCGGAGATTAACAAACCTTTTAAAGGTTGGTTATTCAAGCGGATAGTTGATTCGGTAAAACTCCCATGGAAAAAAATCTATCCTGGCTGTATCGATCTCTTTTAGGAGTCATCTTGGGAATATTTATTGTGGCAGTTCCCTACAGCATCATTCGCCCCGAAATTGGTGTGATAAATGGAGCGATCGCCACAGTAATCATTACTTTTTGCGCCGTTGGCTTAGGTCGATGGGGCGCAACTTTTTTTGATGCTGTCTCAAACCTACTTAACCAGTCTGGGCTGTACTAAGCTCCTATCGCTACTCATTCTTGCGTCACTACTCACCTTGAATCGTTTTTAAGAGGTGGGGCATTTTCTTGTGCCAGTTATTAGCACGATTGCTCGATGTTGGCGCCGTTTTTGAACCGGACTAATGTACCCTTACACGGTGTTATCAGAGGTTCAGGACAGGGACATGGAAGTTTTGCGAAGCGCTGCGGCGGTGCGATGTTTTGTGGAGCAGTTTCGCCAAAATTCTGGCGATCGCGCCGTTGGGCTAGTGCCCACCATGGGAGCGCTTCATCAGGGTCATCGCAGTTTAATCGAGCGATCGCGCCCCCAAGACGGGTTGGTGATTGTGTCGATTTTTGTGAATCCGCTGCAATTTACACCTGGCGAAGATTTGGATCGCTACCCTCGAACCCTGGATGCGGACCTAGCCCTGTGCGAGGCGGCGGGGGTCGACGGAGTGTTTGTGCCCACGGTGGAAAGTTTGGGTGTTGGTGAGGGGGAAGTGACCCAGGTGGTGCCCCCCTCTCCTATGGCCTCGGTGTTGTGCGGAGCATCGCGACCGGGGCACTTTACCGGCGTCGCCACCATCGTCACCAAGCTTCTCAATATTGTGCAGCCGGACCGCGCTTACTTTGGGCAAAAAGACGCCCAGCAGGTAGCGATTCTGAAAACCCTCGCGGCTCACCTCAATATCCCGGTGGAACTGGTTATTTGTCCGATTGTTCGCGAGGAAAACGGGCTGGCGCTTAGTTCCCGGAATCAGTATTTGTCAGACTCAGAACGGCACACGGCGCTGGCATTATTCAAAGCCCTGCGGGCGGCACAGGAGCGTTTTGCTGCCGGAGATCGCGACAGCACCGCATTAATTACCGTCGCAAAAACTATGCTGGCAGAGGAAGACATCGCCCTAGATTATTTGGAACTGGTACATCCAGACACCCTGAAACCGCTGGACTCGGTGGACTCGGTGGGGCTGTTGGCGATCGCGGCAACGGTGGGACCAGCCCGATTAATTGACAACGTAATTTTGCGCAATCGTCAGCCCATTATTGCCATTGACGGTCCGGCGGGGGCAGGCAAGTCTACGGTTACTCGCCAGGTGGCGCGGGAACTGGGGCTGATTTTTCTAGACACGGGCGCCATGTACCGTTCGGTGACTTGGTTGGCCCTGCACGAAGGCAAAAATCCTAGCGATCGCTTAGCCTTAGCAGATCTGGTTAGCCAAGCCCAAATTCAACTCTCGGCACCGGGGGCGGGCGAAACCGCCGAAGCCAAAGTGAACATCACCTACCAGGGACAAACCCACGACGTCACCCAGGCAATCCGTACGGCGGCGGTGACCGCCAGTGTGTCGGCGGTGGCGGCTCACCAGGAGGTGCGGCGATCACTGGTCACTCAACAGCAGGCGATGGGGCTAAAGGGCGGCCTAGTGGCTGAAGGGCGCGATATTGGCACCCATGTATTTCCCGATGCTGAAGTAAAAATCTTCCTTACCGCCACCCCGGCAGAGCGAGCCCGCCGTCGCCAAGCGGACCTGAAAGCTCGTAACCAGCCCAGCCCCGATTTGGGCACCCTGGAGGCAGAAATCCAGACGCGTGATTCTTTGGATAGTTCTCGGGCGATCGCCCCCCTGCGCAAAGCTGACGATGCCTGGGAGCTAGTCACCGACGGCATGACCATCGATCAAGTGGTCGCCGCCATCAAATCCCGTTACCCCGAATCAACAAATTAACGCTCCAATTAACGCTCTAAGCTGAGCTCAATTTCAGGATTTCTGCGGTTAAACAGCATTTCCATTTCGATACCCGTTTAATCTTCGCAACAACTCTAAAATTTTCTCAAATCGCCCCTGTCCCCCGTATTAAGGTTGCTATCCAAAGAACGAATCCGTAAAATCCAGCCGCCGCGGTGCAAAATCAACCCTAGGGAGCCAATCCACCATCGTGATAACCCGCCATAGGGTCGAACCAATTCCCAAAGTATCCAAAACAAGGCCCACAGTATTCAAAAACTGATCTACTATCTACCTAACCTTCGGGGTTTCTCCCTACAATTCGTCATTGCTTCTCCCTTTTCGCTCGCTAGGTTCTCCCGGTTAATCCTTTTACAAAGGCGGCGATCGCTGTCAATCGTTACCCAAATTTTTCCCACCTTCCGCTACTATCCAGGGTCACCCCCCTAATTGCCACCGCCGTGGCTGCCAAAATGACTGCCGCATATCCGTCCCCCACTTCCCCAAGTCAGTCCCCAAGACCCGCTCTTGTAACCGAGCGCGAGCCTGTTTTTGCCCTAAAAGAACTGGTTGCCCAGCTTAGCCGCGAGCAAAATAAGGTTCAAGATTTACTAAGCTCCCTCGGCTTTGCCCTGCGCAGCTTTAAGAACATCAACCAGTTTTTAGAGCTCATTCCCCTGATTGCCAGTCGGGTGTGTAATGCAGACGGAGGAGCTTTGGTGCTGTTTCGCTCCAATGGTCAAGTGCGCCTGGAACAGCTTCACTGTGTTGAAAATGTGGGGCAGTCTGCGGCTCAAACAATGCGGCGATCGCTGGAAATCTCTGCCCGCCAGACTACGGGAACCTTGAGCGCCAATGCTCACACATTGACACCCGACGAGCTGGGGCGACAGGCGGAGGAGGTGTTGGAGGCGCAGATTAAAGAATTAATGCCCGATGGGATCGCCATCGACGGGGTGTCGATTTTGGTGGACGGCGTTCAGCGCGGGCGGCTATATATTTTTGGAGATCGCGAGCGTTTTGTGTTGACTGACACCCGACGCAAGCTGCTGTGTTTGGTGGCGGACCAAACAGCTGTGGCCATTGATAATGACGAGCTTAACGTAGAGCTGAAGCGCAAAGAGCGTTTGGATCGAGAGCTGGAAATTGGCGCGGAAATCCAGCTACGGCTGCTGCCTCGACGACCGCCCCACATTGACCAAATGGCGATCGCTGCCCGCTGTCAAACGGCCCATCGGGTGGGCGGTGACTACTACGACTTTATTCCCCACCAGCATGACCAACGCACGCCTCAGCCTGCGGCGGGAACGTCTACGCCACCGAACCCCTTAGCCAATAAGCCTTGGGGAATTGCGATCGGCGACGTTATGGGCAAGGGGGTGCCAGCGGGGCTAATTATGACCATGACCCGAGGGATGCTGCGGGCAGAGGTGTTAAATGGTCACTCGCCAGCACGGATTTTAAACCACCTTAATCGGGTGATGTATGCCGATTTGGAAAATTCCCACCGGTTTGTCACCTTGTTCTATTCCGAGTATGACCCCGCAACGGGGCTATTGTCCTACAGCAATGCTGCCCACAATCCACCGCTAATTTGGCGGGCGAAGGCACAGGTTTTAGAAACGCTGGATACGGCGGGTATGCTAATTGGCTTGGCTCCTGATAGCCAATATGAGGACAAAACCACACGCCTTTACCCAGGGGACACGGTGGTCTATTACACCGATGGACTGACGGATGTGGCGAATGCTAAGGGCGATCGCTTCGAAGAAGAACGCTTGGTGAAGGTGGTGGAAGAGCTTTGTGCCGATGGCAATGGAGCGGAAGCGGTTTTGGACAAGCTCTTTGGGCGGATTCAAGACTTTATGGGACCGGATATGAGCAACGGCGACGATATGACCGCAGTTGTGATTCAAATCCAGCCCGATTAGTTTTAGCTTGATCAGACTTAGCCTGATTAGTCTTAGCTTGATTAAACTTAGCTAACGTAAACCTAAGGCGTGCCATCAACTAATCTCCAGAAGCCTGGTGCAGTGGGGAGTACATACCCTTTAGAAATGAAATTCCAGGGACTGAAACCCTGACGGCTCCTGACTTAGGGCTTTAATTGATGACAGCTCCTGGTGAGCGTCACCTAAGCTTTGGCAAGGTGCGTCGTGTGCACCTTGCTATTGATGACTTATTTTTAGTCAACCTTGGCGGGGCGGCTTAGCAGCACGGGGCAGGGGGCGTAAACCCGAATATAGTCTGACAGGGAGCTTCCCAACAGACGATCTAAGTCGGGCAACCCCTTAGCGATGCTGGGTCGGCGGTCCGGTGATCCCATTAAGATCAGATCGGCGTTCTTGTTTTCTGCTAGGGCGCACAGGGTGGGACCGGGGCGACCACCGATGGAAACACCGCGCACGTCAATGTTGTACCGTTTGGCGGCAGCGATCGCCGATTGCAGCACCGGGTCAGCATCAGCGGAGACTTCCTCCCCTGGCTTCAGCTTGGAATTGATATGCACCAAGATGAGCTGTTGCCCCTTAGTGTCGCGGGCATAGGCGATCGCCTCATTAAGCGCCTGCTGAGACGCATCTGACGGATCCACCGCCACCATAATTCGGTTTAGCCGCTTCACATAAACGTCGTCCTTCACCAACAACATTGATCGGGATGACAATTGGAATACGTACTGGCTAACGGAATTACTCAAAATTGACTTGAGTCGCTTCAGCCCCCGCGAGCCCATCACAATCAAATCCGAATCCAGCTCATCAGCCACCTCTAACACCACCAGCTTCGGATCCCCTTGCACCAGCTTGGTGGACACCTGCCCCTCCGGCAGTTCCAAGCGGGCGATCGCCTTTTTCAGAGTTTCCTCACCCTCCTTCAATTTCTCCGCTAAGTAGTCCGCAGAAATTTCCGCCGTCACTACGTGCAAAATCGTCACCTGACTTTCCTTAAGAGAAGGAATCTCCATCAGATACTTCAACATCTCTTCGGACTGCCCTGTCCCAGAATCGGCTAAAAGAATCTTCTTACCCATGGATAAAGCCCGCTGCGAGAATCTTGTGTGATTTAACGTTTAAGGGCGCCAAACCTCAGACCGTTAGATCGTCGGAGCTTTGCCTCTCAAACTTGCCAACCGTTAGAGTTTTCGCCCAGTACGCAACAGGAAACAACCGAATCAAAACGCCTGTAACTGCTGCGGTGACTCGACTCCTACATTCATGGTTGCATCATCTCCAATTTCCGTAACAACAGCCTAGGTATTTTTAACTAAATCTTTACAAGTGTTTCAATCGCTACCGTCTTCGATTCCTAAGGGAAAAGATCGCTGACAAGCGCTGATCGCCGTTTGCCGCAAACTACCTGCCGCAAACAACAAGATGTTTTGTTGGAAGCCTTGGGGCGTATAGCTTAAGCTGCAAACCGTGGCGTCTCTTTCCTTGCGTCCCTTTCTTTTATGACTTCTCCTTCCATCTCCCCCTCCGCAAATTCTTCCCAAGGCTGGTTTAGCTATCCCATTCGTGTGCAACCTCACCACACAGACTACGGCGGCATTGTGTGGCATGGCACTTACATCACCTGGCTGGAGGCGGCGCGGGTGGAGGCTTTAGCCGCGGTGGGAATTGAGTTTGCGGATTTAGTGGCTATAGGGGTGGATTTACCGGTGGTAGATTTATCGCTTCGCTACCATCGCAGTTTGCGATTGGGGGATCGCGCCATCGTTTATGCCCGTCTACTGCCGACCAAAGGAGTGCGGCTAGTGTGGGACTATTCCATCGAGCCACTGGATAATGAGGCTAGCAATAGGGCTGAGTCGGGTGTCCATAAAAGTGCCCGTCAGAAAGGAGGGAGCGATCGCTCCTACGTTACAGGGCAAGTGACCCTAGCGGCGATAGATCCTAAGCGGGGCAAGGTTTTGAGGCGATATCCGCCAATCTTTACAGAAGCGTTAGAAAAGCTCAGAGCCTAAATCACGGTCTACAATTAACTGGTTATGGAACGGATTAATATTTGATTTTTGTATTGGACTTTCAAAATCTCCTCGCCGAGAATAAGAGAGAAATTGAAAAAAGTACTTATTTAGGTCACTCCAGAGTTATCTCAACGCGCCCCTAACGAACGGCCTTAACAAACTGCCTTGAAAGCCGTTGCAGTAACTGTCTCCAGTGCCGCCGTGGACTCCGTGCGTAAACGTTTATCCTGCTATCCGCTATGAATGCTGCTGCCCTGTCCTACAACCTCGCCGCTCCTGCCGAGCCCATTGCCTCGTCCTTCGATATGGCGCTGCTGAACGCCGCTCGCTCCATTTACGAATTGTATTGCGAAGTGCAGACAGATATTATGCGGCAGCCCACCGGCATTGCTATCAATGGCGCCACTTACCGGGGAAAGCCGGTGTTTTGTAAGTCTCCTATTTTGCTACCGGGGGAGCGCTTTATCCCCATCGCCCAGATTGATCCCGAACTGTACTAATCCGAGCTTTTCCGAGCTTTGTGGATTAAGTTCCACTAAAAACCAGATTGAAAGGCGCGCTGATAGCTGTGATGGTCTTGTTAGCGCCACAGCACACACGATTCGTTTGCCCCATTATCCCGTCGGTCCATGGTTCCTGTTCCAGCCCAAATTCACTACGAGCTTTTGCTTCAAATTCTGGAACAGCAAACGGCGATCGCCCTTTACGAACAGCGAGATAAATTTCCTGATCACCAACGGCAGCTTCAGGAGTTGGTGGCCACCCTGCGTAAAGCCCTAGCCCAACAAAAGCAGCTAGAAGCGGCCTGTGATCGTCGCAACCTCCCCGTGGATTATCGCTGGTCCAACGAAGTAACCAAGCCGAAATAACATCACGTTAAAACGGTAGGGCTGTTGTTAATGCTGCGTTATTAGTGCGCCTTAAAACGCACTTTAATGCACCGAATAGGCTGTTTCAGAAGCCTCCAAAAGCCCTGCCGATTGCGCCGCTGTCAGCACCGCCTTCGCTCCAACCGCATGATCAAGCCCCGTCAAGGGCACCGGATAAATGGGACCTGGACGCTTATCTAAATCGTAGCGATAGGTGCGGTCGTAATATTCCAGCACGATCGCGATCGCCGTTGCCGCATCTCCTCGCTTAATGGCATCCAGCGCTGTCTGGGTACGCGCTCCCCCTAACCGCTTACGAATCCGCTCCGTAGCCTCCAATAGTCCCGCCAAGTCCGACGACTCACCGTACACCTGGGCTAGATATTCCACACGTTCCTCTGGCGATCGCTGCACCTCCACTACCGGAGCCGCCATCATTTGCTCAAACAGTTCCGGCGGCACCCGACAGCTGCCCACATTACGGCTTTCCGCCTCAATCCAAATGGGGCGATCGCTGGAGAATCCATCCCAGGCGATCGCCACTAAATTTTCAAAATGTTCCGTACTGGGCTGCGGAGGCAACCCTAGCGCCCCATAACTACTGCCTCGATGGTTTGCTAACCCCTCCAGGTCCAGCGTCTGTTCCCCCATCGTCGCCAGCGCTCCCAACAAATCCGTCTTCGCCGTCCCCGTCATCCCCCCCAAGGTAATCACCGGCTTTGACGTCCCCACGCACTGCCGTACCCAGCCTCGAAACCGTTTATAGCCCCCTTCCAACAGCGCCACCGGCATCCCCGCCGCCTCCAGCAGCGCCGCCATGCTGGAGCTACGCATCCCCCCACGCCAACAGTGCACCCGCACCGCTGTTGTTGCCCTCAGCTCCAAATCCATCTCCTGCTGCGATCGCTGGCGCTCCGCCTTCGCTTGCTGCACCAAATCCACCAGTTTTGGCCCCACAAACCCCAGTCCCAACTCCACCGCTGCCTCGTGCCCCTGGCGCTTGTAGCAGGTACCCACCGCTGCTCGCTCGTCGTCGTTAAACAGCGGTAGGGACACTGCTCCAGGGATATGAGCCTTGGCAAACTCCCCTGGACTACGAACATCAAAGATAGGTCCCTCTGCCTGGAGAAACTGAGCGACTGACAGTGCAACAACCATAGGGACGAAAAAGACCGACAAAAATACTTAACGGTACAGCAAAGCAATCAGCCTTTGCTGTTACTACAAATAATTTACAAATAATTGGCGCACTCTTCACCAAAATGCCGTCTCAAGTCAGTCCCGCAGTGAAGCAGGAAACAAAATATTTTGGAAAGTTAGGACAGCGCCGCGCCAAAACAGCTATCTAGTGTGGCGGCAGATTTTCTGTTTAAAGGCGCCCTGAGGCTATCCAGGCAATCTCTTCTCTGTTTCAGTCTTTCTATGTTTCAATCTTTTTCTTCCAAATCCCTCAAGATATTCCACTAATCGACGGATCATCGAGCCCTACCGTTGAGCCGATCGCCGTCCCCAGCGTCGACTCTAAATCTTCATCCATATCGCTTCCCTGCTGCCCCAGCAACGCCTCCCGCTGCAGACGGTAATCATCAGCCCGCTTTTGATCTCCCATTGCCACACAGGCCACCTGCAGATTCTGTAGGGTTTGCGCCTCCACTTCCAGGTCTGGAATTAGCCGCGCTACCGTCAATCGCTGTTGGTAATATTCAATGGCCTTACCGTAATTTCCTTCAGCATCGTAAGCGACCCCAAGGGATCCCAAGGTTTGCTCCTCGCCGCGCAAATCCTTCAGCGCCCGCATTACCGACAACCGCTGCTTACAATATCGAATCGCTTCATCCAAATTCCCTATATGGCAAGCCGCGTTAGCTAACCCGCGCAGTACCTGCCCTACTAGGTGATCGTGCTCGATCGCCCGCGCCTTCGATAGCAAGGTTTCATAGGTGGCGATCGCATCCTCATAAAAACCGGCGGCATAAAACGTATTGCCAAGGTTTTTCAACACCTGCTGTTCTGCCTCAGCATCTTTCATCGCCCGTACCAGGGATAATCCATTTTTCTGGACGGCGATCGCCTGCTCAAAATCCCCCAAATTCTTGTAAGCCAGTCCTAGATTATTCAGCACCGCCACCTGGCTACCCTCATTGCCCAACTTCTCAGCAATGCCCAGACTTTCTTCCTGATACTTAATAGACTGGCGGTAATCATGTAAATGTCGCCACGCATTGCCCAGATGGTTCAACGCCTGCTCCTGAGACGGCAAATCCCCATGGCGACGAGCCAAACCCAGCCAAACCTCAGCCCACTCCACAACCTCTGAATAATTACCTAGCGCGTAGTGACACAGCACCACACCTCGCAACGCTTTACTCTCATAGCGGGGTATATTCAATCGCTCGTAATGCCCGCGTGCCTCAGAAAAAGCATTCAACGCCGCGCCGAACTCTCGCTCACTGTGGAAAGCTACGCCCTCTCGCAACAAACGCTTTGCCAGCTTTTGGGTTTTCTGCGCCTCCTCCATGGGAAGCTCCCCTGAATCTGTCATTGTTTGCGTATCAGTAACAACCATTGTTTTCGCACAACGTTGAAGCTAAGGCCATCTAACTCCATTGAGAGTCAGCATTTACCCAAAATCCATATCCCTATGACAGCTTAAGCGCTGTCCAATGGTGGGCTCAGATTTATGAGGCTTACCATGTCTTAATGGATACACACTTTGTTCTTTGTATCACCACAAAAACTACCACGAAGCGTTATTCCGAGGGAGCCGACACAATACGTCTGCATTCATTCTATAAGAATTTGTTGGCAGCAACCTATACGCCCTCTCCAAAATTGAACTCTAAAAAACAATGCCACGGTCACTTTCTAAATCCTTTCTACAGGCTTCCAGAAATCTTTAGAAGGAAGGCACAAACTAAGCCTGTAATTGAGGCGCAACGGCTTGAACCTCACCATCAACACTAGAAACTCAACGGACATCAACACAGTCCCTTACCTGCCGCTTTCAAAAGCCCCGGAGAAGCCCCGGAAAGGCTCCAAAAAAGCCGTGCTAGGATCGCAATATTCGAAGCTAACGAGCAATATTGACTGGACTCACCATGCGCTGAGCTTGAGCTTTGAAATGTAAATATCAAAACTCAAAAATAAATATGGAACTGCACGAATTTGGCACCCTTGTTCTACTTTTAAGCCCCGGACTTTTGCTTTCCGCCGTTGTGATGGGAATTTTTGCCGCTGGGGGGTGAAACCATCAAAATTACTTTCTTTGAAATGTTTCTATTCAAAGTGTTCTATGAATAGAAATCATCAGAAGAAAAGTACTTGAAAATATTAAAATTAGTTGGTGAATCAGGTTTGCGCAGCTTCCAACGAATAGCTGATGCGGTAAGTTGATATGGCAAGCTGGGATAACAAATAGCTGCTCGTGTGAGTCATTGACCCAGATAAGGGTCAATGACTCACACAGCCTTTCCGAAAGGGCACAACCCTCGTAGCAGCTGACTTGGAAGGTTCAGTGATGATCGTTGAACCAGCTAGCAGTAGGTTTAAGCTATAGGCTGACACCCTGGGCGAACAGCATGGATATAATCCTGTCCTGAATCGGGCCAGCCCCGTCGATCTTTGGCTAGTGCTGGGTCACCCCAGCCTAGCTGTAAAACAATTTCCAGGAAATTATCCCGTTCATGCTTTTTTAAACTAGCCCACTGTTTTCCTCGCGCCAGATATTGAACTTCAGCAGAGTCAATTGATTGATAGTCGCGACCTTGGGCATGTTCTAGATATAGCTCCATGTGGATGGTTGTACTGCTCCAGAACTGGTAGACCGGCTGGAAATATTCATGAAGTGTCTGAATATCTTGAGGAAGAGCAATTAAGTGCTCGTGCAGCCTAGGGAAAGTGAGCTGCTCCTGGTGCAGGTTGACTGTTTGCCACACCAATCCAGAAATTTGGGCACGACGTTGGTAGTCATGCACGGTGCGTCGAAATCCTTGATATGCGGAGAAGCGCTGGGCTCCCTCTGGGTTAATGATGCGGTCTACGAGAGGGTTGCCGGATACGGTGGCGTTTAAATCCAGGCGTTGCCCTTTTATGCATGCAAGGTGCTCCGCCTCCAAGATTTTGACAAGTTCTTGAGTGGTGTAGGGGCGATCGCTATTCATAGACCACACAGGAAATTCTTAGTTCTATTCTGTAGCCTTTTAGGACGCGTAATCAATTTATTTCATTGATTATTTGTACAAAAACTTGATGCATAAGATGCATAAAAGGAATTCGCGATCGCCCTAAATAAGCAACCCGAAGGTTGTACCCCTTGCTGGTAGGGAGGGAAGGAGTTTACACCTGTCGCCGTGAAAATTTCGCATTAACCCCATGTACATATCCCATATTTCTAATGCTGGTGACGCTGCCATTGCCTCAAACTCAAACCCAATAGCAGCAGAAGGTTTAACCTCGGTATTTGTTGCCCTAAAAACCTTGTATGGCTGGCTGCCCAGTACCTGATCACCCCTATCTCGCTTCATATAGATCCACTTTACATAGATTTAATTTATGTAGATCCAATGTGACAGTTAGAGCCAGATCTCAGTTCTCCACAAGTTTTTGTCTGATTTACGGGGACCTTGCCAAAGACTGTTGGACACAAACACTCTTTGACTGGTCGAATACCCGCCAGTTGCTAAGAGCTTCAAACCAGGAAAAAGAGTATAAATAGAGAATTAAATTTATTGCTCGACGGCAATTCACAAATGTATGTAGCAGTGGATCTAAAATGTTTCGCTTTCTAAAATATTGAAATTTTTAGCAACATTTATAGAAAGAAACTATAATTTGTGTCGTATTTTGTTTTGGGCGTTGTTTTAAATTAAAACCTTTGGCAAACTGCTGAGTTAGTTCCAGTTGTTTCCATTGATTTTGTATTATTGAAATGTCGCTAACTTCCCTGCACTCCCTTTCTTTCGCCACACCTTAAGTCGATAAAGACGTTCAGGTTGGCTGCAGAAAGAAATGTTCCATTAGACATTTCAAAATTAGTTATTAGTTCGACAATAGGAGTCGGTGCTGAAGGATAATTCAACACTTGACGCCTATAAAGTTTGCTGGAAAGCAAGCTTAAGCCGACGCAATTAAGTTGAGGGAGTTACGTTAGACCTATGAGTCACGGTTGCTCATTGTACAAGCACGTATTGTTCAGTAAGTCTCGTCTATATCGAGGGCTTCTGGTGGTCCCATTGTCAGCCCTTGGGGGAGGTTATTCTTTCGCTATTGTTGAGCCTGATTCTTGGGATGCAATAGATTCTGATCGACGCAGTTACCCGTCCCTGGACCGGTGTCTACATGCGGGGATGGAACGTATCGAAATGTACATGTCTCAGCTACCATCTCACTTGGCCGATCTTTTGGATACTGCTGATGATGATCCTCGGCAGAAGGAGTTCGTGCGAGGGTAGGGTAGTTTTATTCTGGCTATGTTCGTCCCAGTGCCTATCGGCTGTTCCTTGGTCTTGCTGCCTGGTCACCTTTTTGGCTGATTATCTTCTTAAGGCTGTTGGCGGCTGGCGCTTGCCGTCTGGAGTATTGATGGTGCCTGAAATGGTTTTTAGGGTTTAGCTTCTGGGGATTAGGAGGAGAAGGTGGGGACTATGTGGGATGTGATTGCAGGGGCGATCGCTCAGACAACGGGTCAAGAGCTGGGGAATGTGGAGCGCCGCTCCGTGGGTGGAGGCTGCATTAATCAGGCGTACCGATTGCAAGATTCGACGAGGCGGGCGTTTTTTGTAAAGTTGAACCGGGCAGAGCGCTTGGGGATGTTTGAGGCGGAAGCGCTGGGGTTGAGGGAAATGCGCCAGGCGGGGGCGATCGCTATCCCAACGCCTTTGTGTTGGGGGGTGGCGGAAAGTTCGTCTTACATCGTTTTGGAGTGGTTGGACTTGGCAGGGCGCGGTCCTGAGGCGTGGGAGGCGATGGGGCGATCGCTGGCGGCGATGCATCGGTGGCGCAATGAGGATCAACAAAACAATCCTCGCTTTGGCTGGGACCGAGATAACACCATTGGAGCAACGCCGCAGCCTAATGGATGGATGGGAAGTTGGGTGGAGTTTTTTCGCGATCGCCGATTGGGATTTCAGCTCAAGCTGGCGCGGCGTAATGGAGGCAATTTCCCTTGGGGTGAATCTTTGTTGGAAGCCGTACCGACACTTTTGGCAGGACACAATCCGCAGCCGTCGATTTTGCACGGAGATTTGTGGTCCGGTAATGCGGCAATTGCGTCCGACGGGCGACCGGTGATTTTTGATCCGGCCACCTACTGGGGCGATCGCGAGGCGGACCTGGCAATGACAGAATTATTTGGAGGCTTTCCCGCCAGATTTTATCGAGGCTACAACGATGAGTGGGCGCTAGATTCCGGTTATGACCAGCGCAAAACCCTTTACAATCTCTATCACATCCTTAACCACTTCAATTTATTTGGCGGCGGCTACGGCAGTCAGGCGAGTGCTATGGCGCGATCGCTTCTCTAGGTCGCTTCTCTGGGGGCTGTGCTCAGTTAAAAGCCACATCTAAGGGCGGCAAGGTTATAGACCCTAGCATTTTTTAGTTTAAAAGAGCGTATATTCCCCCCAGCGTGAAGCTTCTGGCCTCTAACTGAGCACACGCCCTAGTCCCCCCACAGTTTTCCCTATCCCTATGACCGCTATTCCAGTCCTCCTTGATGCCCGCGATCTCCACAAAAATTTTGACGGGGTTAAGGCCGTCCAAGGGGCGTCGATTCAGGTCGGCACTGGCAGCATCACTGGGCTAATTGGTCCCAACGGCGCTGGAAAAACCACCCTATTTAATTTGCTATCGAATTTTATTCACCCCGACTCGGGGGCGGTGGTGTTTAACGGCAAAGCGGTGCAGGATATGCCGTCCCACCATATTGCCCGCCTGGGTATGGTACGCACATTTCAGGTGGCGCGGGCATTGTCGCGGCTGTCGGTGCTGGAAAATATGCTGTTGGGAGCCCAGCAGCAAACGGGGGAGCGATTTTGGGATGTGTGGTTGAAGCCGGGGCTGATCACCCGACAGCAGCGATCGCTTAAGGAAAAAGCGATGGGCA
This sequence comes from uncultured cyanobacterium, assembly GCA_937883785.1. Taxonomy (GTDB): domain Bacteria; phylum Cyanobacteriota; class Cyanobacteriia; order CACIAM-69d; family CACIAM-69d; genus CALGDE01. The sequence goes on along the minus strand of CALGDE010000011.1, from coordinate 6,572 downwards.
TTTTGGCTGATGTGGGTCTGGATCAGAAGGCGCAGGATTACGCCGGGTCTTTGTCGGGGGGGCAGCGAAAACTATTGGAAATTGCTCGGGCGCTGATGGCGGATCCGAAGTTGGTTTTGCTGGATGAGCCGGCGGCGGGGGTAAATCCAGCGCTGATTGACCAAATTTGCGATCGCATCCAGTTTTGGAACCAGCAAGGACTGACGTTCCTAATTGTGGAGCACAATACGGACGTGATTATGTCCCTGTGCGACCACGTTTGGGTGCTGGCGGAGGGGCAAAATTTGGCCGATGGCACTCCCGGCGAAATTCAGCAAAGTACGGCAGTTCTAGAAGCTTATTTGGGACATGCGGAGTAGACGCAAGTTTCGTCAGCTTCCCCGACCCCCTTCTTGCTTACGTTGGCCACTGGCATTGTTGCTACTGGCATTGAACTGCAAGATCGCCCACATCGAGCTCTCTCGCACAGTCACAGGCGATGCTTAAAATATCGATATTGCCGGATTGGGCTCGGACCTCTTCAAAGGTGTAACGATATTGCATCTCTTTTAGGGAGCACTTGCAAAAATCGTTGACCTTGCTAACTTCTATACCCAGTTGCTCCGCATCGGCAGCGGTTCTGGTTTCGCAATCTTTAAGGTATAGATTTACAAAACTGTCGGGATAGGTGGACGCATTGCCCTGGGCGTTGGCGGGGGCTGCGGCGATCGCCAAAACACCAAGGGCCCCTAGCCCTAGACTTCCAGCCAAGGGCACAAGGCGAGAACCAAAGGACTTTTGGACGTGGAGGAAGGGACGAGAAAAGTTAAACATAGGGACTATCCCTGAAGGATTGGTGTGTAGCTTACTTTCACCCTATCTGACTTTTCCCGGCCCCCGCCTCAATATGTGCCAAATTTTAAAACGTGCCAGGTTTTAAAATTTAGTCCATCAGTCTTGATGTTTTTTATACGGCACTACACGGGCAACGGCTCTCGCTCCGTGGCTTCCATGGGAGCTTCCAGTACCGGTGTAATCGCCCCCACTCGATGGGACGCCACCTCTTCCAACATAAGCTTGGAGCGCTGAAGTAACTGGGGTACGGGAATGGGGTACTTACCGCTAAAGCAGGCAGTGCAGAATCCATCCACGTCGTCCTGGGTCACTTCCAACATGCCTGCTTCGCTAAGGTAGCCCAGGGTGTCTACGCCGATTTGTTTGGCGATCGCCTCCGTGGACAACTTGGCGGCAATAAGCTGGTCTTGGTTATCCGTATCCAGCCCGTAAAAACAGGGATGGGTCACCGGCGGCGACGAAATGCGCATATGCACTTCTTTCGCCCCCGCATCTCGCAAGGCTTTCACGATTTTGCGGCTGGTGGTGCCTCGCACAATGGAGTCGTCTACGATAATCACCCGCCGCCCGTCCAGCACATCTTTTAAGGGATTGAGCTTCATACGGATGCCCGTTTCCCGCATGGCCTGGGTGGGTTGAATAAAAGTACGTCCCACATAGCGGTTTTTAATTAGCCCTTCGGCGTAGGTAATGCCCGACGCTTCGGAAAAGCCGATCGCCGCCGGAATGCCCGAATCAGGAACGCCAATGACAATATCTGCCTCAACTTTGGATTCAGCAGCCAACTGTCGTCCCAAACGCTTGCGATAGGAATACAAAGTTTCGTTGTTGAACAAGCTGTCAGGGCGGGCGAAATAGATCATTTCAAACACGCACATTTTCTTGTTGGGCTCATCGGCCCACATCTTCGACTCCAGCCCGCTTTCGTTAATAATTACTAACTCTCCAGGCTGCACATCACGCACGTACTCGGCACCAACGATATCTAGACCACAGGTTTCCGAGGACAGCACGTAGCGACCCGTTTGGGGCAGACGACCAATGACCAGGGGACGTACGCCGTTGGGATCCCGAGCGCCGATCAACCCAACGGGGGTACCCACCACCAGGCTAAATGCACCGCTGCATCGTTTAAAGGCACGGGAGGCGGCTTCAATCCAGTCGTAGCCGGCGTTCACTTCTAAACCCAAGGCCAGGGCGATCGCCTCAGAATCAATAGTGGTTTCAAAGGACACCCCTTGCTCCCGCAGTTCTGCCCGTAGCTCGGCGGCGTTCACCAGGTTGCCGTTGTGGGCGAGGGCAAAATCACCGCGCTTCGTGGCAATTTGCAAAGGCTGAGCGTTGGCTATTTTGCTGCTGCCAGTGGTGGAATAACGGGTGTGCCCGATGGCCATATAGCCAGGTAGCTTCGCCAAAATGTCTTCATTGAACACCTGGGACACCAGCCCCATGTCCTTATATAAATGAATGCGGCTATCGTCAAAGGTGGCGATACCCGCAGATTCTTGTCCTCGATGTTGGAGCGCAAACAGCCCAAAGTAGGTCATTGCCGCCACTTCCGACTCTGGAGCGTAAAGACCGAATACGCCACAGGCTTCCTCTGGTTTGTCAGGACGGTCGGGCTGGACCGAGGGAACGGGGGCTTTGGAAGAATGGGAGTAAGGGAGAGATTCCGGGGGGTGTTTATGGGTGGAGGTGGAATCAGCAACGGGAGAAGTCATGGGCAAAAGTGCGCTCCTGTGGCAATAGCTTGGTAGACCATCGCCTGGGGCGCGGTCTTGAAATGCTCCGGATATTTAGACAACCAGATTTTAGACGTTTCTTAACAAAATGTCTTGATAGTTATGGTTAGGTCGAGAAATCCGAAGAAAGTTTTCTGTGGTACCGCATCCACGTTCAAGGCTAATCGTTGATTGAGTGAATAGCATTGAGTCACTCAACGATTGACAGCTTTGAAACCGGCAACTTTAAGGTCGGCGGTTTTGAGATTGGCGTTTCGAACAACGGTTCTGATCATAGAGCAACATCGCCGGCTACCTTCTGAGCGATCGCCTCATTCCAGCCTTCCGCCATGGTTCCGACGGTGGTTTGAATCACGGTTTCTCCAGCGATCGCCACAGTAAAGTCATCATCTTCAGACACAGTTCCCAAAAGTTGCCAGCGATTCGGCAGCTTGTCGGTGAGGGTTGCTTCCCAAGCCGTAGCTTGATCGGCGGCGACGGTGACGATAATCCGTGCGCCTCCCTCGGCGAATAAAACGGTGTCCAGGCGACTCCCCTCAGCAGCGTCCAAGGTTATGGCAGCGCCTTGGTTGGCGGCGATCGCGCATTCTGCCAGAGCCACTACCAAGCCGCCCTCCGCCGAATCGTGTGCGGACCGGATAACGCCTGCCCGAATGCCCTCGCGACACACTGCCTGCACTGCTTTTTCCAGATCAAAATCCACTTGGGGCGGCTTCCCGGCGATAGTGTCATGAACCTGCGCTAAGTATTCAGAAGCTCCCAGGGTAACTGTCTCGGCGTTAGTAGCAATCTGGCTAATAGGAACGCCTAGGAGATAGATGGAATTGCCCGCCCCTTGCCAAGCTTGTCCGACCACCGTGCTTAGGTCTTCCACTGCCCCCACCATGCCCACAACGGGGGTGGGATAAATGGCGGTGGGGGTGCCGCTGGCGTCGAGGGTTTCGTTGTATAGGGATACGTTGCCGCCGGTTACGGGCGTGTCGAATACGCGGCATCCTTCCGATAAACCGCGACAGGCTTCGGCGAGCTGCCAGTAGCCGATGGGCTTTTCTGGGCTGCCGAAGTTGAGGTTATCGGTAACGGCGATCGGTTCTGCGCCAACGCAGGAGAGATTGCGGGCGGCTTCGGCGACGACGGCTTTTGCGCCACCGAAGGGATCCAAATATACATATCGGGAATTACAGTCCACCGTGGCGGCGATCGCCTTTCCATAGCCCACCTCCTCCGAAGCTCCAAGCTGGGGACGTAGCCGAACCACGGCTGCATCAGCGCCGCCAGGCATCACCGCCGTATTGTTTTGCACCTGATGATCGTACTGGCGATAGACCCAATTTTTTGAGGCGATCGACGGGGTAGTTAACAAGGTTTGCAGTACGTCAGTCCAGGACTTGCCATCAATGCCGGAAGCGTCGCAACTGGGCAACTGGTCGACGCTCCATTTCCAAGCCTCCTGGGCATAGGCAGGAGGCTCCGCTAGCACTTCGCGCTTATACAGCGGCGTATTGTCGCTTAACGCATTGGCAGGCACTTCGGCGGCAATTTTTCCCTCAAACCAAATGCGCACTATGGGCTCTTCAATCACCTTGCCCGCTACCACCGCCTGCAAACCCCAGCGATGGAAGATATCGATTAGCTCCTGCTCCCGACCCTCTGCCGCCACAAACAACATACGCTCTTGGGATTCCGACAGCAGATATTCATAGGGCACCATCCCCGGTTCCCGCTCGGGAATTTTGTCCAAATCCAGGTCAATGCCCACGCCGCCGGACGCCGCCATTTCCGCCGTGGAACAGGTGAGCCCCGCCGCTCCCATATCCTGCGCCGCCACCACCGCGCCCGTTTTAAAGGCTTCCAGGCACGCTTCGATTAAGGATTTTTCTAGGAATGGGTCGCCTACCTGCACTGCGGGGCGATCGTCCAAGGATTCTTCGCTCAGCTCGGCGCTGGCAAAGCTGGCTCCTCCCATGCCGTCGCGCCCGGTGGTGGAGCCTACGTAAAGCACTGGGTTGCCGATGCCCGACGCCCCGGCTTTCACAATTTCATCGGTTTCCATCAAACCGATCGCCATGGCGTTAACCAATGGATTGCCGTTGTAGGCGGGGTCAAAATACACCTCACCCCCCACCGTCGGCACCCCCACACAGTTTCCGTAGTGGGAAATTCCGGCGACCACCCCTTCGAACAGGCGGCGGGTGTTGGCATCGTCCAGGCTGCCAAATCGTAAGGAATTGAGGATGGCGATCGGGCGGGCTCCCATGGTGAAAATATCCCGAAGAATTCCGCCGACCCCAGTCGCTGCCCCTTGAAACGGCTCCACAGCGGACGGGTGGTTATGGGATTCCACCTTGAACGCCAGGTGCAGCCCATCCCCCAGATCCACCACTCCGGCATTTTCACCGGGTCCCACCAAAACGCGCGGTCCTTCGGTGGGGAATTGGGATAGCAGCGGGCGAGAATTTTTGTAACAGCAGTGCTCTGACCACATCACCCCGAACATCCCCAGCTCTGCGCGGTTTGGGTGACGACCAAGGCGGCTAACGATATCTTCGTATTCTTCCGGCTTGATTCCCTCAGCAGCAATCTCTTCCGGGGAAAAAGGGGCTGTGGTCATAGAAATGAACCTGCTAAACCTGTCAAATAAGCGCCCCAATTTTACCGGAGATTTGGAGCAGCTACAGGCGCTCTAAGTATTGATAACTAGGAAGTCGTTCTTCTCTCTTAACCCTTGCCTACTTTTCTTTCAAATACTCTTTTCTTCCACCTACCTACGCTGGAAATGACGCCTAGTCCAAAACACCAGGTCGTCCCCAAATCTGAATCGTTTTATTGTCTCGAGAACAGGTAATAAGCAGGGTACTATCTGCACTAAATCTAAAGCTTGTGATTTTATCGTCGTCTTTTATTCTGTGCAGTTCTGTTCGAGTAGAAGGTTCCCAAAACTCAATTTCTCTCTCCGATCCGAAACTAGCCAGCACCTTATCATCAGGTCGCATGGCCAGAATGGCTGTGGATGCCTTATGCCCTTCCATCAACCCTAAACTCTTAGAACCATCAATTGTCCACTGCTCAATTTCACGATTACCGTTATCACCACCTGAATAAGCCAAATAAAGGACTTGCCCATCATGGCTAACGGTCCAAGCAATAACTTTCTTTGAGGGCTTTTTACTCTGGCTCCTGCGGTTTACATCGTCTATCGAAAAGCTGAACAATTCCCTCGGGATATTTGCCCTGTTTCCAGATGAATATACATGATCCGCAGAGAGTTGCCATACTTTGTAGTAGGGACGGTGATCGGAGTATGACTCACTCTGCTCTGATACATGCCAGATTCGATTATCATAACTTCCCACAAGAATCTCACCGTCACCACTGACAGCAAACCGATTCATCCCTAAACCCTCTGCCCCCCAATACCAACTATCCCTGGAGCTGTTCCACTGATCTTCCTCCAAATCCCAATAACATCGAGAGCCGTACTTACCCCGCGCCAAGTACAGTCTTTTCCGGTAAGGATCCTCAACAACTTCCTCAATTAACCCTTCTTTGCACCTTTCGTCCTCATTGTCTTCCATCATTACAGCCCCAGGGAACACCCTGATGGTGTCCAAATGCCTTTTTGCTGGTGATTCACCACTCTTCTTACGTAACTTGAGGGAAGGGAAGTCCCAAAAATATACTGATGACTTCTCCACTCCATAAACCATCTTTTCATCCGCACTAAGATAAATCTTGCGACAGGATTCAGGAAATTCTTCGGTACTGTGCAGCAGTTCACCGGTCTTAAGGCTCCAGACCTTACAACTACCCCGATGTTTGCTTAGTAGATATTGTTTGTCTCGAGTCATCACCGCGCTAATTGGAAACGGTGAGACGTTTATGGTTTTTAAGACTTCAAAACTGCGTAATTCCTGGCGCAGAAAGTTGAACTCTTGCCCAGAGATCTATCCATTAGGCACAAGTCTGTGAAGGGTAGCCATAGAGCGGCTTTTAGAG
>CALGDE010000010.1 GCA_937883785.1 uncultured cyanobacterium | reverse complement strand
TCAGGTTCCACTACCACTCCGCCATCCTGACTTCCTCTCCTAATCCTGCAACGCCCAAAATCTTTCAGCTTGAGTCCAGCAACCTTGAGGGAGTCCACGGATCGGATTAATGGCGATCCGAGAAAGAAAGTTAATTTCTCCGTTTCTAAAGGAAGTACTTGTCCCCTGAACACAAGATTATTCGTCAACGACTTGAACAAAAACAAATGCTTTGATCGCTTGTTGATTGTTGCAAAATCAAGCGTCACCGGCGGACGTTGAAGGTGGAATTGTTCCGACAGCAAAGCTCCCACAATGTTTGGAACAAGTTTCTGCAACGCTGACCCAGCCTGCACGATGCGGCAGGTGTGGTCAAAGACAAAATGAAAAGGAAATGCCTGGGCTAAGGAGTCAGGGGGCAGGGTGAATTGGCACAATGATGCGCTGGAAGATGCACTGGAATTGGAAGGCATTTTTCGACGATTTAAGCTGGATTTTTATAGTAGTTATGAATATCGCTAGTTTTGCTTAGGGCGTGTCATCAATTAAGCACCAGAAGCCTTACACAGTGAGTAATACAAGCTCTTTCAAACTAAGAAGTCTAGGGATTGCGTCCTCGCTGCGAAAAGCTTTGAAGTTCAAATAACGACCGCCCCTAAGCTTTATCGCTTCGACTCTTCATCTACGTCATTGAAATTCATGTCACGGGCATTGATGTCACGGGCATTGATGTCACAAGCACTATTTTCTCGATACTGAATCGAAAATTCATCATGGTCAGCACCCTCTGATTTTTGTTGGATATGGACCACGTCCACTTCGGTGTCAAAGCGATCGCCCAGCCCCTTCACCAATCCCATCACCATCGGAGCCAGCCCTTCCCTTTCCGAATGATAGTGAAGATTTACCGTGTGCTCATTGGGTTCATCCGCTTGAAATGCTGGGGGGCAAAACTCAGGAAAACTCACCCCAAGGCGCGTATGTAAATCGTCTAGATTATGAAGAAATTCTGGCAGCGTATCGCCGCTCATTTCCATCAGCGCTTCATATCCCGTTTTCGAAACAAACTCAACCCAGTATTCACCAAAAGCGTGCATCACCTGCGCAGGCGATAACTGTAAAACCTCTCCAGCCGCTTTCACCAAGCGATGGGTTAAATCGTCAGGATAGGTGTCCATGCTGACAAATTCGCGAATTTCCAACTCTGCTTGACGGCGAATATCGTCCCAGGCTTTTTCTCCAAAATGGCTGCACACCATTTCGCCAATCGCTTTATTAATCAGTCCGTACACAGCTTTCTCCTATCAAAAGTGTTACATCGACAGAAAGAGAACTAGAGAATTTCAAGGCAATCATGGGGTCATTTCAGGACAAAAGCTTGTAATAAGCTGAGTTGAAAGACTCTTTTCCCTTCCTTTTCTTGAGATAAACCCTGACGAAAAAACATTGATGAGTTGAGCGAGAATCTGAATTGCACCGAATTATTCAACGTTATTTTTGACAATAATTCTGTACCTATTGTTTTAAAAGCGTGGCTGTCTTGATCGATTTTGTCCGCTGCCTTTGATACCGCCTCTGCAAGAATGGGGCTGATTACACAAAGGACTGCCACAGAGGGCTGTCATACAACGTTGCCCTGTCTTGGGCTCAATAGCCTGTAGGATTGCGTTGCTGCGTGTGTAAGTTAATGGTTGTTGATCCACTGCCCCATCATTCTTCTGCTGTGGCTCCGCTATTACCGGTGCCACAAGGGGCATATGTCGTGCCCGCCACTGTGACCACTTTTGGCGATCGCCCGGCCCCGTTTTTATCTTTAATCATTCCCACTTACCAAGAGGCTGCCAATATTGCGCCCCTGGTACAGGCGCTGACCCAGCTTTTGGACCCAGTGCTACCGAACGATTACGAGCTGATTGTGGTGGACGACAACAGCCCAGACCACACCTGGGAGCATGCCCAACAAGTCGCCGCCCAGTTTCCGGTGCAGGTGATGCGGCGCATTGATGAGCGCGGACTGTCTACGGCGGTCATTCGGGGCTGGCAGGCGGCTCGGGGTAGCGTTCTGGGGGTCATTGACGCCGACTTACAACATCCCCCAGAAACGCTGATTCAGCTACTGTCAGAAATTCGCCGGGGGGCAGACTTATCGGTAGCCAGTCGTCATGTTATCGGCGGCGGCGTCAGCGACTGGAGCCTGGCGCGGCGAATCCTGTCCCGCGGAGCCCAGATGCTGGGATTGGTTATTTTGCCAGAGGTGGTTAGCCGGGTCTCCGATCCCATGAGCGGCTATTTTTTGGTGCGGCGGGGGGCGATCGCCGATATTCCCCTCAGTCCCGTGGGCTACAAAATTTTAATTGAAGTGCTTGGTCGGGGTCAGGTGCGCTGGATTGGCGAGTGCGGCTATGTGTTCCAAGAACGCCAGGAAGGAGACAGCAAAGTATCTCGCCAGCACTATTGGGATTATTTGCTGCACCTGTGGCGGTTGCGCTGGGCCCGATGGCAAGGGGGACGACTACTGCGCTTCGGCACTGTGGGCTTTAGCGGCGTTTTTGTGGATATGGCGGTGTTTTACTTGCTGCGGGGCGTGCTGGGCTGGGGATTAACCCGCAGCGCTGTGCTGTCTGCGGAGGTGGCAATTATCAATAATTTTTTATGGAATGATCGCTGGACTTTTGGCGATATTTCCCGTCGCCAAACCCGCCGTAGGCAAATGATCAAACGCTTTTTGAAGTTCAATGTGGTGTGTTTATTGGGGCTTCTGCTTAACGTAACGATTATCAATATTCTCTTTAACGGTTTTGGGGTAAATGCATACGTGGCGAAGCTTTTAGCGATCGCCGCCGTTACCCTGTGGAACTTTTGGTTCAATCTAAAGTTAAGCTGGCGAGTCACAGACAAAGATTAAACGCCGACTCGCCCATCAAGTCACAATCTTTATGGCTGGCTTGCTCGCTAGGCAGTGAACATACCAGACAGCAAAGATTCGGCAATAAAAAACCTGATTTCGCGCTGAGCAAACAACGGAAACCAGGTTTTCAAACAGTTGAAATGGGTAATTACAACAATTCTAATTGATTTCTATTAATCAATGTCGATTACCCAGTTGCCTAGATTACGGAAACGCTCGGCGCGATCGCCAGGAATCGCAATTTTGCATGCAAACTTAAAAAATCCGCCGTTGGAAGGGTTAATCACGTTATGGAACACCACCTCAACCCTTTCTCCAGCAGGAATAGGCTCCTCAGGAATTAACGACACAATGCCGCTATTGGGATCAACGTTCAGCTCCTTCAGCTTGAATACCCGCTCACGTCCCCGCCTCTTTTTGCGATAGCGCAGCTCAATGTTCTCAGCATCCAGCTTTCCGTCCCAACGGTCGGGATTATAGTCCACCACCACATGGGAAATTGCCGTTTCCTGAGGCGGAATACGCAACTTGTAGCGATCAAAACTACTGTCAGCCGATCCAGACTGTAAATGGAAATTTAGGGACTGCTCACCGAAGAGAGTCAGGCCAGGTCCGGCTCCATGCGCTGCCTGAGGCGGTATCACGGTGGCGGAAGTGGCTGCCGTCAGGAGCACTGCAGCGGCTCCAACAATGCGCCGAGACCAAGTCTTAATAGAGGGTAAGGGATGGGAAGACATATGCTTCAGCTCCGTTAACAACGGACAATAAACGCGATTTAGTAACCATTGCCCAAACCTTAAACCTGGAAACTTTCTCTGAAAAAGTTTGGATATCACAACAACTTTTTCTGCTTGGTTTACTTTGGGCAATCAAACTAGATAGTAATCATATTACAAAGTTGATGAGCGATCGCCTATGACAACTTCTAGTTCGACTCCACCGAGACGTTCTACGCTCCCACAGCACAGCCCCACAACCAGCGTCCAAAGCACAAACCCTCAGCGTCAATTCGACGCCAAGGGTTAAAAAATTAAGCAGCCATTCTGAGCCAAAAGAATCTAGTCTCTAACCTCGAAAGCCATTAGAAAACTATCCCGCTTCACGATTAGGCCAAACCTGGGCAAATCGACGATAGGTGGCTAAATACTCTTCCAGCACCACAAACTGAGCCACATTGAGACGATAGTAAACCCATCGTCCCTCTTGGCGTCCCACAATTAATCCAGCCTGCTTAAGAACCTTGAGGTGAAACGAGAGCTTGGACTGGGCAATTCCTCCCAAAGCGTCACACAGCTCGCCCACGCACAGTTCTTTCGTGCGCAGTAGCTCTAGCACCTGCAAACGAATGGGATCAGACAAAGCTTGAAATCCGCCCAGGAATGATAGTTCTTCTGAAATAGATTGGTCGGCGTGAAAGTCTGGGCGATCATCAATCGCCGATGGCGACTTGGGAAGCTCTAAAGTTGCAGTCATAGTTATAAAGATGCTGAACCAAGTTAGGTATCTTTTCGAACTAACCTGAACAGCTGTATTTAAATAAGTTTACTAAATCAAACAAAGTCAAAAAAACGTTTCATCGGCTTACAGCATAAAGCAATTCCCCTGAATCTTCTAGAAGATTCAGGGGGATTTGAAGTTTTAGTAACGAAGTGAGAGTCTCAATTCCCTTACGGGATGGAGGTTTTAGCCTCTAAACGACCCAGTCCAACAACGTACCGTCACAGTTTTATTCGGTTATTTGGCTAGCGGGTTAAAGTGGGCAATTTCGGGGCGATCGCCGCCGTTGCCGCCGTCAAAGCATCAGACTTCGATTGTTCCTTCTGAGCCACCAAAGTAGGCACCGAAGCCCGTAGCCGACTCGTCAGACTATGGGTGGTGGCATCGTAAATCTCTGTCAGGGATTTCGGATAAAGACCAATGCCCAAAATCGGCAGCATCAAGCAAGCAATAATAAACACTTCCCGAGGCTCAGCATCCACCAGCTTTTCATGGGAGGTTAGCTCTTGGTTTTCAGGACCATAGAATATTTCCCGCAACATCGATAGCAGGTAAATCGGCGTCAAAATCACGCCCACGGCAGCCAGAATCACCACGAAAACCTTGAAGTCTAAAGAGTAAGCATCACTGGTGCTAAAGCCCAGGAATATCGTTAGCTCCGCCACAAAGCCACTCATGCCAGGCAAGGCCAAAGAAGCTAAGGAACACACCGTAAACATGGAGAAGATACGAGGCATTCGCTGACCGACGCCACCCATTTCATCCAGCATCAGGGTATGGGTGCGATCATAGGTAGCTCCCACCAGGAAAAATAAGCTAGCTCCAATCAAACCATGGGAGACCATTTGCAGCACTGCACCGCTCATGCCCAAATCCGTAAAGGACGCAATACCAATCAACACAAATCCCATATGGGAAATAGACGAGTAGGCAATTTTGCGCTTCAGGTTTCGCTGGGCAAAGGACGTTAGTGCCGCGTACACAATATTGACGATGCCCAAAATCACCAGCACTGGCGCAAAGACCGCGTGAGCGTCAGGTAACATCCCAGCATTCATCCGAATCAGCGCGTACCCTCCCATTTTCAACAGGATCCCCGCCAGCAACATATGTACGGGAGCGGTTGCTTCACCGTGAGCATCGGGCAGCCAGGTGTGCAAAGGGAAGATGGGAAGCTTTACGGCATAGGCAATAAAGAAACCGGCGTATAGGAAGAGCTGCAGGGTTTGTCCGTAGGGTTTGGCGGCGAGGGCGGCCATATCAAAAGTGACCGTATCGCCGTAGAACGCCATGGTCAAAGAGGCTAGCAAGATAAATAGCGAGCCCCCAGCGGTGTAAAGAATAAACTTAGTTGCTGCATACAGTCTCCGTTTCCCGCCCCAAATCGATAACAGCAGGTATACGGGGATCAGCTCCAATTCCCACACTAAGAAGAAGAGCAACATATCTTGGACGGCAAAGACAGCAATTTGTCCGCCGTACATACACAGCAGCAAGAAGTAAAACAGCTTTGGTTTTAAGGTAACGGGCCAAGCAGCCAGGGTAGCTAACGTGGTGATAAAGCCCGTTAGCAGCACTAGGGGCATGGACAGTCCGTCGACGCCTACGGACCATTTCAGATCAAGCTGATCAATCCAGGTGTAGCTTTCCACCAGCTGGAGACCCGGCTGAGAGAAATCGTACTGGGTATAGAAGGCGTAAATCAGAATTGCGAAATTAACCAGTCCGACGGTCAAGGAATACCAGCGAACGGTTTTGCCGCCTTTATCCGGAATAATGGGCAGGAGCAAGGCAGCCGCAACGGGTAACAGGATGGTGGTAGTTAACCAGGGAAAAGCCATGGCGTACGGTTGTAAAGTTGTACAAATGCGCAAAGAAACTCCATTTTCAGGACAGTGCGCAGTGGATTTAGCAGTGGATTTATAAAAATCGCTTTTGACGAAAGCTAAGGCGCAAGATCAACAAGCGAGGTAGCTAGCAAAATTTAAGATGCGCGGTCTAAGAGAATCGCAGCGTAGGTGTATAAACTCGCCACGGAAGTGGGGCAGAAGCGTAGCGGCAAAGGGCATAAAGAACGTGGAAAGAAAGAAAAACTAACATCGTTTAGAGCCAGAACAATGCCCTCTCTATGTTTTTAGAAAATCCCAGTGATCTCGACAAGGGGGTGTAAAGTTTCTGTTAATTGGACGGGAATTTTATGTAGTTACATCAACTAGCCCTTTTCCTTTTCCTGCCTGCTTTTAAGCACCTTTTAGTTTCAATACTTTTTGTAAACCTGCTTTGGATTGCCCTAGAGTCCATCGTTGTTTAAGTCTCAAAGCCAGTAGCTATATGGGTTTCAATTTCTAATAGGCTTTGTTCTGAAAAGGTGTGGACTTCCCATTGCGTGAGGCTTCTGGCGCCTCACTGAGCACGTGCCCTAGACAACCACGCCCCAAAAACTATTGAGGGATTTCATGGATTTGCTGTGCGTTTGAATGATGTTTATGGCTAGAGTTTGCTGCACTACGTTGAGGCTGTTATTGCTTGAGGTTCAGGGCTTGGGCGATCGCCCCCTTAGCAGCCTGCGATTCCGCTTCAATAAACTCGTTAGGGCGGCGATATTGGGACACCAGCGATCGCAAATGGTCTTCAGTAATAGGGTCCATAAACTCCACTACCCTCAGTTCCGGCACCATTCCTGACTTTTGGATGTAGTTGGTGATTTTCGACTCCGACGCAATGCCAATATTAGGAACGCCTAGCTGGTCCGCCGTAATCACCCCATGGAGGCGGTTGCTAATGTAAACGTCCATCAACCGCAGCAATTGCAAGAATTCACCGTAATGGCCCCAGTCATGGATGACACAGGTTCCCTCAGGCAGGGTAGTCTTGAGCTTTTCATGAAATTGGTTATCGCTGTGCTCCGTACCGCCATGGGCTGGTAGACAGTGAATGGTGGCACCATGTTGCTCTACCCAGGGACGCAGTTGATCCCCATAAAAATCAGCGCGCCCTTGTCCCCACCAAAACTTTCCTGAGATACCAATATTTTTAATGGTTTTTGGGGGAGCAGTCGGCGCACTGGTCCCATCCACCGCACTAAGTTTGTGCCACGGGCGGTAAAGATTGGGGTCCAAAAGGGCGATATCTCCCCCTAGGCAATATTTAGTGTGATCCGGTTGAAAGCTGGAGGCTTTGGTGTAGGACACGGGGTCGCGAAAGTACAAAAATGATGATTTTTTTAAGAGGCGGGTAGAGGCGATCGCCCCTTCAGAGGAATCTGTGACATCGATTTTCTCTAGTCCAACGCCCCAAAACTGAAACCGACCGCCGGTTTTCTGACTGGTTTGCTGCATCAGCAACATGGTCTTTGGAGCATCGCCAAACTCCATTGAACCGCCGCCCCAAATAACGTAATCCGCTTTAACCATCAGCCGCAACAGCTGTAGTTTAGACAGGTCGCCCGTTGCGCGAAAACGAACGCTGGGCTCAGGGCTTTGGTAATAGCAGTTTTGACACAGGATCGTGAGTCTTGTTAAGTTCGGGAGAATTTTTGGTAGGTGGCGACTCAACTGCTCCACAAACAAGTCGTCTCCCAAGTTATGCCAACCGTAGTAGCCCAATAGAACAATTCTCACGAAGCCAGCCTTTGCCTACAGTACAAGTCAACGAGCGGTACCCACAGCCAAACCAATTTGGCAGTCCAATCTTAGAGAGCTGCGTGTACCCATCAACGGTTGACATAGCCAGTCACAACACCGGCTTCAGTTAAGGCGTGTCATCAATTAAGAGCCACCAGTCTTACGCAGTGGGAAGTAAACGCCCTTTCAAAATAACAATGCTAGGAGCTTAAACCATCACCGCAAAAGACTTTGAGATGTCAATGATGACAGCCCTTAGTCGCGCGCTTCCCTGATGAATATCATCGTCGTTTCACTATCCACTACTAAGCCAGTAACGGTAAATCCTGAATGTAGGGGTGTCCTAGGCGAGCGACAAATCAGCCAGTTACATAGCTTAGGGTTTCAATTTCTTTGTGGGACTGCACCGCTTGGCTAATCTGCTCTGACATGTGGCGGCAGTGGTTATTCGCTTTCAGGGGTAGCTCTTCGTTACGAACAATAAAGTTAAGGTTGATGTGCTCAGCGTTTACCCCAACCTCTTCCACCAGCACTTCCACGCTAACAAGCTCCGTAAAGCTCACCTGACCTGGGGTTTCTTTCGCCAGGATGTAATCTTCCCCACTGTGGACGATCGCCAAATTACAGACCTGTAAAATTTGGGGTAGCCATTGCGTGATTTGCTCTTGGGAGCAGGGAATCGCGAAGGTACAGGTGTAGCGAGCCATAGTTCGGGGGATTGAGACGCCTGAAAAATTCCCTTTCATAATACCCAAGTCGTTTGGATGATAGGGGGATGGCTAAAATTTTGGATAATTGTGTAGCGCAAGCGACATGTTTTTTAGGGGGACTGTGTGCAAGGACGATTAATCACCTTTGAAGGCATTGATGGGGCTGGCAAGACGACTCAGCTACAGTGGGTGCGCAGTTGGCTGGCCGATGCGGGCTGGGCGCGATCGCTGGTGGCAACGCGGGAGCCGGGAGGAACAGGCATTGGTCGCCACCTACGATCCGTTCTGCTCCAGGTGAATGATGAGGTGTTAGATGATCGCGCTGAATTGTTACTGTACGCGGCAGACCGTGCGCAACATATTGCCCAGGTGATTGAACCTGCGTTGGCTGAGGGGCAGTGGGTGTTGTGCGATCGCTTCACCGATTCCACCTTTGCTTACCAGGGGTTTGGGCGAGGTTTGGAGATGGGGCTAGTGGAGCAATCGGTGCGCATGGCTACCCAGGGGCTACAGCCCGATTTAACCCTGTGGTTCGATGTGGATCCAGAAATGGCGGCAAAACGACGACAGGATCGAGCGGGAGGAGGTACTGATCGCCTGGAGGCTGCGGGACTAGCGTTTCAGAAGCGCACTCGACAAGGGTTTCAGGAGCTGGCAACTCAGTTTCCTGGGCGAATTGTGCAGGTTGACGGTAATCAAGAGTTAGAAGCCGTGTTTGTGATCGTTAAAGAAATTTTGGAGCCGCGTCTGAAACAGTGGCTATCGGAGGATTTGATGGAGGTGAGCTAGTGGGAAAGGCTGCCACAGGGGTAATTTCGCCGTGGTTTGTCTCTCTGTTGGGGCAGGACCAGGCGGTGGTGTTGCTGGAACGGGCGATCGCACGGGACCATGTGGCTCCGGCATATTTATTCGCCGGTCCCGACGGGGTTGGGCGAGGGTTGGCAGCGCGGTGTTTTGCCCAGCTATTATTTTCTCCCTCCGGCAACTCCAGCCCATCCCCTCGATTAGCCAAACGCATTCAAGAGGGAAACCATCCCGATTTGCTATGGGTGGAGCCCACCTACACCGAAAAAGGCAAGCTTATTCCAGCGAGCCAGGCAGCAGAGGCGGGGGTTAAAACACGAACAGCGCCACAAATTCGCCTGGAACAAGTGCGGCAAATTGGGCAGTTTTTGGGTCGACAGCCGTTGGAGGCGGCGCGATCGCTGGTGGTTCTAGAATCCGCAGAAACGATGGGGGAAGGGGCGGCTAACGGTTTACTGAAAACATTGGAAGAGCCGGGACAGGCGACGATTATTTTATTGGCTCCCAGTGCTGATGCTTTGTTGCCGACGCTGGTGTCTCGGTGTGCGCGGATTCCGTTTCGGCGGCTGTCCCTACCGGAGGTGCAAACGGTGCTACGACAGGCAGGGCGTGACGACGTGGCAAGTCAAGGGGAGGTGTTGACTCTGGCGCAGGGGAGCCCGGGGGCGGCGATCGCCCATTGGGAAAATTTACAGGGGCTGTCGGAGGAGTTGCGAGCTGCACTAGACCGTCCCGTCACCAATACGGTGGAGGCGTTGACGTTAGCCAAGCAAATTACCAAGGAGCTGACGACCGATGCACAAATTTGGCTGGTGACCTATTTGCAACATCGCTATTGGTCGGCGATGTCCACAACAAACGGGGGGGCGATCGCCCCAGCAGATTCCACAACTAGCCCCATGCATTTATTTGAGCAAGCACGGCAGTTGCTGCGAGGGTACGTTCAGCCGCGCTTGGTTTGGGAAGTTACGCTGATGAAGCTACGGTCCAAAGGCTGACAATGCTCTTTGCCGTTAGCAGTCAAAATATCTGCCGTCTCGCGATAAAAGTCTGAACCATGCGCACACTCACCTATTACGTTGCCTGTAGCCTGGATGGATTTATCGCCCATACGGACGGATCACAGGAAGGATTTTCTTTAGATCAGGCGTATTTGGCGGATCTGTTTGCCACCTTTCCTGAAACCGTGCCCTCCCATTTGCGCGGTGTGATGGGCATTAATGCGGACAATCAGTGGTTTGATACGGTGCTAATGGGGCGCAAAACTTACGAAATGGGGTTAAAGGATGGCGTAACCAGTCCCTACTCCCATATGAAGCAGTATCTTTTTTCACGCAGCCTTGAACAAAGTCCATGCGAGGAGTTGGAGCTGGTTTCGAACAATGCGGTGGATGTGATTACGCGTCTGAAAGGTCAACCGGGCAAAGGGATTTGGCTGTGTGGCGGTGCAAATTTGGCCAGCGAGCTTTTTGCCCACGACTTAGTGGATCAACTACTCCTTAAGCTCAACCCACTGGTGATCGGCTCAGGCATTCCGCTATTTTCCAGCGTAATTCAGCCACAGGCTCTGGAGCTGACCCAAAGCAAGACGTACGACAACGGAGTGATACAACTCCACTACACGGTGAAGTGACGCAATTTTACACAGCGATTTCTGAACGACGGCATTACAGAGTGAAAGTGAAATCGTTGATCAAAACGCCGGGGGTAGTGACGCCACCGATGCTGCGCTCTTCATAGGTATCCGGGTCGGGGACAAACTCAGCGGTGTCAGTGCAAGCCACCAGGTTGGGACCGAAGAAATTGTAGAGGCTGTCATCGAAACGCAGATCTTGAATGGGCGCTTGAATTTCACCATTTTCCACCCAGAAGCAAGCGTAGCGGGTCATGCCGGTAATTCGTCCGCCGGGCTGATCGCTCCAGTTCAGATAATGCAAGTTGGACAGATATAGCCCACAGTCCAGCTCCCTGAGAATATCTGCCTCAGCCAATGTGCCGCTGGCAATGCGGGGCGATCGCAACCCTTCCCAATCACTAGCCGCATTGCCTTTAATGCCGTATTCCTTCGCTGTACGGGTGCTTACCAACGTATTTCGCAGTTCGCCTTCCACAATGATGGGCACTTCCGGCGTGGACACTTCTCCGAGGCTATTAAACCGGGGGACAGTACCCTGGGTGAAATCTTCCACCAAGGTGAAGTGATGGGACAGCGATCGCCCGTCCCGCATCTTGGCGAGGGCGCTGTCTCCCTGACGGACAGAGGCTTCACTGACCGCGCCCCAGGAAAACATAAACACCAGTTCAGTGACCGCTGCCGGTGCTAAGTAGGTGCGATATTGTCCCGGCTTGATTTTCTTGAACGGCTGACTTTCAAGGGTGACAAGTTGAGATCGCGATCGCCGAACCTGACTTTCAAATTTTTCCTGATCCCATGCCTGTCCTGCCAAAGCACCTTTCACTGCCCGCTCCGATGCACCGATGACGGAATAGTCCAGATCGAAAGTTTCGGTGGCAAACCAATGGCGCTGCCCAGCGGAGTTCCCCGTAGCTCGCACCACTGCGCCCGAGGCATAGATACCCGTGAAATCAATATCTTGAACGCTGGTCAGCAGAGCATCAGCAACTTGATCCGGGTCCAGCAATTTCCCCCCGTGACTATCCCGACTGCTCCCCAAATTTGCCGGCAGCACCACGTAGGGATCAGCGGGCAGTTGGGGCAGCTCTTGACGCAGGTCGTTCAAGCCCTCCAGCACCGTTGCCCGATCTAGGTCGCGATCGCCTGTAAACGGCACGGTCATGGTGGCAGTGCGATCGCCGTCAATCAACTGCATGGACACATAGCCCGCAGTAACGGTGCCACTTTGGCGCACTTTAGAATTATTGAGGCGCATAAACTGGGTGGACTCGCCCGATAACTCCAGCGACAGGTGCTCGTTTGCCTTAAGGGTGGCGATCGTCGAGTCACACAGCCCGTTAAATTCCTCTTCCCAACCGTCCACCGCCTTCAGCCCAAACTTTTCTGAGGGCACTCCCTGCACGCTCATCCCGCTCCTCCAAACACTTCCACATTTTCAAAGGCACACACCGGCGAGGCGTGCCCCACTCGAATCACCTGATTGGGCTCCCCTTTTCCGCAGTTGGGCGTGCCAAATACCTGGAATGTACTGGCGTCACCCACCTTCACCAAACTACGCCAAAAGGAACTGCTAATGCCGCGATAGTTAGGATTGCGCACGGTCTTAGTTAGTTTGCCGTTTTCAATCAGCCGCCCATATTCGCACCCAAACTGAAATTTGTTGCGGTAGTCATCGATAGACCAGGATCGGTTGGCTTCCATATAAACCCCCGATTCAATGGACCCGATAATGTCCTCAAAGCCAGACTCACCGGGCTCCAGATTGATATTAGCCATACGGTCAATGGGGGGACGATTCCAGGAGCACACGCGGGAATTGGCAACGCCGGGCACCTGCGATCGCTGCTGACTTTCAATACTGCCCAGCCCCCGTTTGAGGACACCGTTTTCAATCAAAAACTCCCGCGTCGCCGGAATCCCCACATCGTCAAAGCCGTAGCTCGCTAACTCTCCCAGCACGGACGGGTCGAACGTGACATTCATCAGCGGCGAACCATAAACCAACGATCCAAAATCCGACAGTTTTACAAAGCTCGATCCTGCGTAATTGCGCTCGTCCCCCAAAATGCGATCCAGTTCCAGAGGATGCCCTACGCTTTCGTGCAGCTGCAACATCATTTGGTCGGGAGCCAGCACCAACGTTGTACAGGTGTCGGGGCACTCTTCAGCATCCAGCAGATCGAGGGCTTGCTGGCCAATGCGCTGGGCACGAGCGAATATATCCGCCTCTGATAAGGCATCCAGCGCCCCTTGATGGGATCTAGCGGAGTAGCCATGGTCAGACCGCTGTTGAGTTACGGTGCCATCTTGGGCGGTGGCAGAAAAATTGCTGGAAGCAATGGAAAAGTGTTGATGAACGTCGGAACCATTGCTGCTAACGAAATGGTGTTCCGTATCGATGGTGCTGACCGATGCCCCGGTGCGAATAATTTTGTCCGACACTTTCAGGGAATCGCACACCTGCCGCAGCAGTCCCACCGTATCGGCTACGGATAAATCATTCTGCGTTGACTGGGGTGATTGGTAGGAACCCACCGCTTTGGGGCGCACGTCGGTGGAAAATTCATACACTGCCCAGCGAGAGGTGGCGATCGCTTGCCGATGGGCCCGAACGGCGGCGGCTTGGATACTTTCCGGCGTTAGGCGATTGGTAGCGGCATAGCCAAACTGACCGTTTGCCAGCACTTCAATCATCAGCCCGCGATCGCGCGAGTGGCTATTAGCTTCGGGATTGCCATCACGTACCGAGCGGGAGGTGGACTTTTCGGATATCAGCCGCAGCCCCACCCAATCAGCATCAACATCCAAATAATCAAAGTACTTCGATAAATCTTGATCCATCACGCCAACACTTTTTCAAAATTTCAGTTTTAAGAAGCAGATGTGCCGCTGTAATAGGATGTAGCTTATCAAAAACTATTTACATTTTACGTTTGCTGTTAATAGCAAACAATGAAAGTAATTTCACGTCTTTTTTGTGAAACAGCTTCTAACATCGTCCAGGATTTTTTTGGCTGCTAAAATGCCGCGTCCAGACCCCCAAACGTCTCCAGGAACTTCGCAAACGGCGCCCTTCTGAACTGCGTTTAACGTAGATAGCACAGGGTCCTTGACGAATTCTTCGGCAGAGGCTGTATCCCAAGTGGAGCTGTGAATCAGAAAAATCATATCCCCATCCGGAGTTTTGGTATCTTCTCGAGAAATACGAACAAAAAATTGGTCTTCATTCCCCTGAATTTCATTACGAGAAAAACCAATTTCTTTGAGTATTGAGCCAGAAAAACTTCTTGGGGTTTGAGCAATAACTCCATTTTCTCCCAACACTAAAACAGAGATAACGATATCCTGAGGAGCAGAATTTAGGAAGGTCTTCAAAGCCTCTAATTGAGTATGATAGCCAGCCAATAATCTGTCTGCTTTCTCTGATTTTCCCAGCACAGTGGCAAACAATTTAAAGTTATCTTTCCACTGCCAATCAAAGCCTGCTCCCTCTACAAATATCGTTGGCGCAATCTTCAGTAGCTGAGGGTAAATTCCAGCGGAAATACTTTTTGAACCTAAAATAAAGTCGGGATTGAGACGCAAGATAGATTCCATATTGGGCTCATTATATTGACCAATTACGGGAATCTTTTCTGCCGCGCCACCTAAATATCCCGGTGGCTTTCCGTAGCGGATAGTGCCCACTGGTTCTACACCCAAAGCCAAGGCCGTATCCAGAGGACCCGTGTCGATAGTTACCACTCGCGGCGATCGCAACACAGGAATTTCACTGCTCCCCATGGCATGGGTAATGGTTTGGGTCGGTGTAGTCGAATTAGGTGAAGAAACAGCATCTGATGCCACTGGCGATCGCGATTGGCAGCCCACCATTAAAGTTAGGGTAATCGCTCCCAGAAATCTAGACAAACCAAACTTTTTTTCAATCATCTTAAAGTCGATAAAAGCCAATAGAAAAGGGGACACAAAAAATCCAGAAAAAAGCTTCTTTTGCGGGAAATTTCCACAAAAGAAGCAATGGCAAACGGTTAGCAACTGATTTTTAGTCTTTGGGAAACTTGCCTCTAGAACTCAATCCGAAACCGTAAACTCACCCGGCGCCCAGGGGCAGCTGCACGGCGAGATTCAACCCCTGCATTAGTTAAAACCTGGGTCGCCACAGGTAAATATTGCTCGTTTAGCAAGTTACTAATACCCAAGCTTAAGGTGCTCTCGTCGCTCAGCTTGAGGGTGCTGAGAAAATCTAAGGTGATGTACCCGTCCAGATTGTCATCGTCGATTTCTTCATCGAAAGAGCGATCACGACCGCCCACCGCCAGTAGTTCTAAACGATTGGTCCAGTTTGGCGTGGTGTTATTTTCCACATAGGCACCAAATTTTATGGGCTTAATATTGACATTGCTAGACGGCTCAAAGTCCCCGTCGTCGTCAATATCGTCGTCTCCTTCGTTCCAGCTAACGTAGCCGCCCAAGCGCCAAATATCGCTAGGCTGCCAATCCACAGTGGCCTCAACGCCGTAGTTACGCTGGGGAGCCCGCACCACTCGACCAAAGCCCTCATCATCAATGGCGATACGCGTACCTAGGTCCGAAGCATTATAAAAACCCGTCAAGCTAGCCTGCACTCGCCCAAAATCTCCCCGGATGCCTATTTCATAGTTATCCACCTTTTGGGGCTCCAGCCTTAGGTCACTGCTCACATCGAAATCCGGTCCGGAATTGAGAATTCCGCCTACGTTAGGAATGGAAAAGCCCTGGGAGAAATTAGCGAAGAGGGACAGCTCCGGCGTAGGACTGTAAATTAGCCCGGCGTTAAAGGCCACGTCGTCGAAATTGGCTTCTCCTCCCTGGCGATCACGAGGCAGCTCATTGGTGGTAATAAACGCTAGGCGATAGTCCTCAACGGATACATCGATATTTTCATAGCGAACACCACCGCTAAGCTGAAACTGCTCGGAAATTTCCCAGGTGCCTTGGGCAAATAACCCAACGCTTTCCACGTCGTAGGGTCCCCCCTGGGTCAAGCTGTCATCAACAATATTAATTTCCTGGTTGTTGTCAAAATCATCATTGTCGGCAACGCGCAAGGGGCGATCATTGCGTTCGTTGGTGTAGTCAACGCCCCAGAGAACGCTAAGGGTATTACCAATAGGCGAATCAAGCTGTAGACGACCACCCCACTCTGTGGCTTCTAAGCCCGTTTGCCACACGTCCGGAAACGGAGAAAACAGCTCATTGTCCAAAAAGAATGAATTGAGTCGCAGGTCTGTAAGACGCTGAATTAACAGGCGATCGCGGAAATACGCCTGGAAATCAAGCTGGGAGCCAAATACGTTTTCGTTGCGATAGGTTAGGTTGACCACGTGGTTCACCTGCTGGGGCTCGTCTTCGTAGTCAATATCGCCAATACGAAGAGCCCGTCCCTTTTGTAGCCCGGGAATTTCCACCACACTTTCGTCCGGAAGAAATTCCGTGTCTAGGCTGTCACGAAAGTAGCTGTAGGTCAGTTCCAGTCGCTGGGTGTCGCTGAAGTTGTAGCCAAGTTTGGCTAAAAGACCAAAGCGATCCGTGTCTGTATCGTTGGTGGGGATAATGCGATCCCCTTCCGCGTCAAAAAGGGAATTAACCGAGTCCACCGACAGGGACAGCAGGCCGTCCAAACGCTCGCCCGAACCGGACACCCCCGCCACTAGGTTGTAACCAAAACTATCGTCCCCAAAGGGATCTAGGCTGGTAGTGGTGCCCGCTTCAAAGTTAAACGCCACTGACTCGTTCGTCGGCGATCGCGTAATGATGTTAATAATGCCGCCGGTACCGCCGTCTCCGTAAATAGCGCTGGGTCCCCGCAGCACCTCAATACGCTCAACAAGTGCCGGATCAATTACCCGCAAATCCGCCGCGTTGCCATTACTGTTTGGGGTCTGAGGCACACCGTCAATTAAAACCACAATGGGTCGCCCTCGCAGCTCAAGCTGGCTAGTGTCATTAGTAAAAGGCGGCGGCGCTAATCCCGGAATTAATTTTCCGAGAATATTGGTTAGATTGTTGTTAAAGCTTAGCTGCTGCTGAATTTGCTCGCGCGAGATGACCGTGACGGAGCGAGGAACATCGGCAATATCTTCTTCCGTTCGAGTCGCAGTAACAACAAGCTGGAGGGCATCGGGATCAGCATCGCTAGCAACAGCATCTCCAGGAATCGCCGTCAGCACTAAGCCCCCTTGACTGGGGCTGATATTCACTTCCGGTGGTCCATCGGATCCAGTAATGGCAATGCGCACTCCACCATCCGGGGTTGCCGATACCTGCACCAGAGAAATTCCATCCGCAGGGGCAAATTGCTCCGCCGCATCCGCATTGGTTAGGCTAAGGGTTGCGCCAGGAATATCCACAATAAACGCATTGCCCGATATGGACGACTGTCCTGGCGTTACAGGCTGGTCGGAAACAATGGTGATGCTAACCCCATTTCCCGTGTCCTGCACCTGCACATCGGTTATCGGAATCGCCTGCGCCGTCAACTGGGCAGCGTCGCCTGTTAACACTTCTTCCTGCAAAGTTTCCAAGCTAGTGATAGGCAACTCTTCTGCGGATAGCGCTGGTTGTGATCGCGCTGGGGTCACGGCTCCCCCATCGTTAGCGTCCGCCCTTGCCGTAGTCACCAAAATAGTTGCAGCAGACAAGGTGCCAGTAATAACCAGCAGCCGTTGCAATTGATTCAGCATATTCCTCACACCTGGGCAGTAGCGCCCATGTCTTTAACATTTCCTCAAAAAAGACTTTAATCAAAGACGATTTTTCGGGATAGGCGTGGATTGACGCTACGCGGAATAGTTTTGACCCTAGGCGGAATTTTTGGACTGACGTAGATACTGACTGGGAGAAACGCCATATTTTTTGCGGAAAGCTGCAGCAAAATAGCTGCGATTGGAAAAGCCGACCTGCCGGGATGCTTCTGACACGTTGACCTCACCGGCCAACAGAAGCTGATGGGCTTTTTCCATCCGATAGTTGTGTAAATATCCAAAGACAGTTTCTCCAAAAACCTGACGAAATCCCCGCTTCAGCGTACAGTCGTTAAGATTAACCTGCCGTGCCAAATCAAGTAATGAAGGCGGACTATCAAGCTGTCGAATTAGAATTTCTTTGGCGTGATGAATTCGCTCAATATCATCGGGATTCAGAGGATTTGGTTTTAGATTAACGTCTTGCCGCTGTTGCTCCTGATGAATTAATAGCGCCGTCAATTCCCAAACTTTACTCTCTAAGTAGGCTTTTTTGGTGCTGCCTTCAAAGGGGCAGTTGAGAATTTGATGCAGTGCAGTTTGCATCATTACCGTTGTATTTCCGTAGCGTTGATAGTAAGTCTGATCGTTAGGTCGTATTAGATGAGCAAGCTTTCCGTGGGAAAAATCAAACGTCTCCCCTAAAAAGCTTTGCAGGGCTGATGATTCTATATGAATGTTGATGCTTATGGTCTGCCCATCGGCTAATTTTGTACAGGTTTCCGCTGGAGCCATGCCGCTGCCCGTCAGGAAATAACGACCTGCTTCCAGCATTTCCTGTTCGTCGTGCGTCTTGCCAGCAAGACAGAAGTAATACTCAAGATCATGGAATCGCTCGGGTGAAACAATTTCCACATCATCTGCATGAAGGTGACAGTGCGAAATCCCTAGCGTAATTCCTTCTCTTAGCTCCAGCGATCGATAGAAACCCTGCCCCAGGTGATCAGGATAGTGCAAAGTTTTTTCAAAAGAGTTGGAAGAACTAATCTCGTCTGGCGTTTGAGATGTCCACACCAATTCCCAGTAATCTTGCTGCGAGAGGGTAACAGTCATAACACCAATTTTTCGCCTATCGAGGACACACTAATCGAAACACATTCTCAATTAGAAGCCACTCCTCGTCAAGTCTCAGTCGTTATGCTGTTCACCGAGTTATGGTCACTAATCATGGCTGTTGTGGAGCGGTAAGAGCGATGAAACGGTAAGCAGTTCCAAACGATTCTCCATCCCGGCGTGGTGTCGTTTTCTGCATAAAAACCCAACTTAATCGGCTGAATGTTGAAGTTGGTAGCAGGCTCAAAGTCGCCATCATCCTCAGAATCGTCGTCCCCTTTGTTCCAGCTTAGTAGCCCACCTAAACACCAAGTGTCGCTAGACCAATCCAAAGTTGCCGCCACACCGTAGATTACGCTGAGGAGCGCGAAGCACACGACCAATACCGTCATCTCGATCCAGAATGATTCTCGTCCCCAAGTCAAATTCGTTATAAAACTCCGCTAAGGTTGCCTGAAATCGTCCAAAATCAACACTGAAGCCAATTTTATGGTTATCAACCTTTTGAGGTTCTCATCGCAGGTCACCGCCAATATTAAAGTTTGGACCCTCAGTACAGGGACAAAAAACTGGAGCGAATTGCTCAAACCTTGTCTACGAGATGGGTTGACGGTTCAGTGAAAGAGGGGGAAGAGTGGAATAACCACAAACAACTCAGCCCCCCCATGAACGAGATTAACAAGCTACACAGCGCGTATAGCCAGCCAATCCACGCCATGAAAGCCAGAATTTGTAGGCTAGCATTGTCCTGAATTCTGTAGGTTTACAGGCTTTCATAACACCAACATAGAAAAACTCCGGCGCACCTGGACACCCCTTCGTAAAGTGCGTCAGAGAGTTGGTAGAGCCTTCATTCCTAAGGTTTTGCGATTAATCCCTCCATATCCTTTGAAATACTGACGCCGTAATGTCTTCTAATCGCCAAGAAAAAATTCTAATTTGCAAGGGTACCTCTGGTATGGGGAATCGTATCCTTGCGGCCTGTACAGCGCTGCTATATGGAGAGATTACAGGGCGAAAGGTGTTTATTGACTGGCAAGAAGGAAACTATTCGGAAACGGGAAAAAATGCTTTCCCCTTATTTTTTGATTGTGCAAATCCTATTTTGATTGACTCAGTGTCAGACTCTTATTTGACATCTAAGTCAGTTATTCCAAAGCGATGGGAGTCAAATTTGGACACCAGTTTTGGAAAGATGCGTGCCGCGTTATCTGACTCTAAGGACAATGACGTTTCTATCAATGTTTCCTGCGGAAACTATGAAGAGGATGTGGTGGTTTTCGGGGCTTATACCCATCAAACGGATCGCTTAAGATCGCTTTTTCAAGGGAAGTTTCAATATCTAGCTGAGATGGATGACTCAGAAATATTGAAGATGATGCTCAATCGAGATTTCAAATTAGTGCCCGAAATCGGCCAGTCCATCGAAAAATTTAAGCGCGATAAGTTCGGACGTTCTACCCTGGGAGTTCATGTGCGCTATACCGATATGAAAATCCCCGTTGAGCCCATTATCAGCAAAGTAAAACAAGCCCTAGGAAAAGATCGCGATCGCACCATTTTTTTGGCTACAGACGCAGAGGAAATTATTGGCAAATTCCGTTCAATTTTTCCCCACGTGGTTACCACTGAAAAATGGTTCCCTGAAGCAGGCGGCCGGCTTCACTTGCTAAACGTCCCTGACAAATTTGAAAATGGCGTTGAGGCAATTCGAGATTTATTTTTGCTGAAAGAATGCGATGGACTTGTGTTTTCATCACAATCATCCTTCGGGCGCGTAGCATCCCTACTGAGCTCTGCGCCCAAAAAAAACATTTACGATATTGAAAAGCGCAGTGTTGCCCAACGGTTGAAATCCAAAGTTAAGTCTGTTTTAAGAGGCTAATTGTTGGCATTTTGGTTCTCCTGCGTCTTCCAATTGCGGGGGCAGTAAACTTTGACGGTTCTGCTGATTCAAGAGTCGACCATAAGCGTGGAACATCGTTGAAGTTCTACGATAGCCGCGCCTGGTTTTTCGCCAGATGTTCTTCAATGACAGTTGCCAAGCGGAGGCCATTTTTGACACAATCGCCCACTGCGACGCCGCCCATGTAGTTACTGCCGGCAAAAAGACCGGGGTATTTTTCTAAACCAGCATGAAGGGCATCAATACGTTGCTGGTGACCAATGGTGTATTGGGGGATAGCGCGATCCCATCGGTGGACTGCGAGCACCCTAGGCTGGGGTGGGCGGAATTCTTTAAGCAAAAGACGGCTGACATCCTGGTGCACCTGCCCCACAATTTCTCCTTCACTCATCTGGGCGATCGCCGGGTTAGTACTGCCGCCAATAAAGTTAATCAACGACTGCCAGCCTCGGGGGGCACGCCCGGGGAATAGGCTAGAAGCCCAGATGGAGCCGAGGGTAGTAATGCCAAGGCTGCGGGGAATTAGGTTGCCAAAGCCTTCCATATCGTACTTAAAGGCGCTTTTGGGATAAGCCAAAATGACGCAGGCTACGGTGGGGTAAGGAATTTCGGCGATCGCATCGCTGCTCGTCGGATCCAGGGGCTGCAATAGCTTGCCAGTGGTGTTGGTGGGCGTCGCCAGCAGGAGAGATTTGGTGGTGACAGTGGTGGTGCCATCGGGGGTTTCCACCGTTAGGCGATAGGTGTCGTTGGGTTGGGGAGCAATGGAAACAACCCGATGGCTTACCTTGACGCGGCTGCCCAATTTTGTGGCGATCGTATCGGGCAGTGCACGTAAGCCCCCTTTGAAAGAGCCAAGCTCCCCTGCTTTCACCACGGGCAAATCAGTGCGGGGAGGGTTGAGCTTTTTCTCCTTTTTCCGCGCCATCAAGGTTTTCACGGCCCCGGGAGCCAAGGTGCCATTGCCGCGTTCTTCCAACGCCGCCAGCTTGGCAAAGGCAGACTGCCCACTGAGCTGATTCACATCCCCAGCGTATACGCCGGACACAAAAGGAATCACCAGCTTTTCTACCACTTCCGCCCCTAGATGTCGGGTAAAAAACTCCCGCACCGTTTCTTCGCCCCCTCGCTCCAGCGCTTCCGGATCCATCCCTTCAGAAATCAATCCCGTTGCCCCCAGCAGCAAACGAACCTTGCCAGCGCGGCTGATTAGCGACGTTTTTGCCAGGGCACCAGGACTCATAGGCACCGGCTGTAGCTGATCATCCCAGTACACAAAGCGGGGCAGCTTGCGATCAGCAAGAATTAATTCATCCTTCAAGCCCACATCAACGATTAGCTCCAGCAACTCTGGACTGCGGGAAAAGCTATTGGGTCCCTCTTCCCACAGAAAACCGTCTTGGGATTTAGTGATGACGCAGCCGCCCACCCGGTCCGCTGACTCCAGTACCAGAAGCTTTTGCACAGGGGTTGACGATTTGATTGCCAGCTCGTGGGCAGCAGTTAATCCGGTTAAACCTGCGCCGACAATAACCACATCCAAGATCTCTTGGGAGCCGGCGATCACCCCAACTCCACCGTTGTTTGATGCACTCTTGTTAGCGGAATCATTCACCAAAGTCCCTGTCATATTCCCCCCAAGGCTGTCTGAACAACCAAAACTTTAGCTCTGTATATTGACGCTCTATGTGTTTACGCTCGATGTCCGCGCTTTATAGATTGAAGCGCGAATGGATCTCGAAAAACCGAGGGAGCAGCATATTATTAACGATTTGATAATTTTTGGTGCGAGCCCATGGAGGAGACAGATTTGCGACCTACCCATGGCAGTCATGGCAAAAGGAATGCGTTGTTAAATTGTTTGAACACCGAATATTACTGACTGGAACAAGAGATTCAGCTTTCTTTTTAACGGGTGACTACTGAACCGTTTAAGACATAGCACTCAAGGGAATTGATATGGCTCGTTCACTCCCAAAATACCCTGCCTCCTTGGTATGTCTACTGCTCGTTCTATTGGGAATGCCCAACCGAGCCGAAGGACAGGTCCCTAGAACTGGTCCCCCTCAAGGCACTGCTATTCAGCGATCCCTTAGCCACCAGGCGATGGCATCAGCCGTGCCGGTATTAAGCGGTTGGAGTGCACCGAGGCGTGATGTGTTGAAAGTGAAGCCCGGCAGGCTTCCCGGACGGCAAGCGCTGACGGAAGCAAGTTTTTTCCCGCCGAGGGGAATGGGCACACCGAGACCAGGCGGGTCCACCGGAACACGTTGTTCTAGCTGTAGTAGTTTTCTGCTGCCGACTTTCTGGGACCCAGTAGCAAGACGTCCATACAGCTACGGCAAGACCATCAGCGATCGCCCAAAGCTATACATTGATATCAATGCCCCAGAAGAGATTGAGGAAGGGGTGAATTTTCGGGCAACCCTATACGAGGCGGATCAGGAAGAGCCGATTGCAGACATTATTTGGCGTTACTCTTACGGCGCAGGTCTGTATGAAGTGGACTTCTTTGAGGACAAATCTCCAGGAGCAACTTTGGCGCTGGAGACGGGAAAAACCTACACGGTGACTGTTGAGGTAGCGTGCTTGGACGATACAACTTCGAGTTGGAGTTATCGAGTGTATCGAGGAGTAATACGCAAAGTTGCGCCGCCAATTCTGTTAAGAGATCGGCTATCGTCTGCAAATAATGAGTTGGAGCG
The DNA here is from genome assembly GCA_937883785.1 of uncultured cyanobacterium. Taxonomy (GTDB): domain Bacteria; phylum Cyanobacteriota; class Cyanobacteriia; order CACIAM-69d; family CACIAM-69d; genus CALGDE01. The sequence goes on along the minus strand of CALGDE010000010.1, from coordinate 8,384 downwards.
AATGGAGAGTTTTGCTGAAGCAGGGCTTTGGATTGATCTGATGGAACAGGGGGCAGAAGTAGCTCGCAATCACCCCAATGATCGTGAGCTGTGGAAGGTTTGGATGGGAATTGTGCAAGAGCTGGAAGCAAAGTTCGCCTCAAGTCACCGTCCCGCCGCTGGAGGTAGATGGAGGACAACAGAGGGATTCTTCAGCAGACTACAAGGCATCCCCTTAGTGACGGTAGATCGATCTAGGGAATTAGAACGGGTGTATCCCAGCCAAGAGGATTAGGCAACTCAGGATTAGACACCTCCAAGCGCTGCATCCTGGCGACCTTGTTAAACGCCCAGCGCATCTTAAAGACAACCTAGGGTAGGTTGATGGGCTGCCCCTGGCGAGTAAAGAGGGCGATATCCCACTGACCGTTACGGTTCACTTCAAAGGTGATGCGGCGACCATCAGCACTAATCATCGGCGATCGCACCTCGGCGGGCAGGTTACCGGTGATATCAGAAATTTGGCGAGTGCGGGTGTTATAAACCAAAATTCGCGATCGCCCCTGACGGCTAGCGGCAAAGGCAACCCACTGTCCATCATCGGAAACGCTGGGGGACGACGTAATAGTGTCCAGGGAATTGAGACCGGGCAACGGAAGGGACTGTCGCGATCGCAAGTTGTAGAGATAGATATCTTGGCTACCCCGGCGGTCTGAAATAAATACCAAATAGGAGCCCGCAAGATGGGGCGATCGCTCTGCAAAACCGCTATTTAAGCTACTGGGATTTACACCATTAATGTCGCTGGGATAGCGCACCAATCGTCCCCCCATACAGCCGGTCAACCCCGCTGCTGCGATCGCCAAACCCAGCCAACGCCACTCCAATGCCATCGTTGTTACCCTGTGTTTACCGCTGAAGTCTCCTCAGCTCCATTTTCGCAATTCCCGTTCAAAATCCCCATTCAAAATCCCTACCCAAAATCTCCGTTTAACCTCGTAAGACTCCCATGACTTTCCTAAAATCTCTATTGGCTACGGCGCTGGTAACGGTGGGTATGGGCGGGGCGATCGCCCTCCCCGTCCGCGCCCACAGCAACGAGTCCCACAACAGCACCAGCGTCCAAGCGGAAGAAGGAGTCAAGTTCGAGGTTATTCCCGTCCGAGGAAACATTTACGTTATTGCAGGCACCAACGGCGCAGGGAATATCGGCGTGGTCACGGGGGAAATTGGCCCAATTTTGATTGACAGCCAGGTGCCAGGAGTCACCAACGACCTGCAAACAGTTATCCTCAACGCATTCAACCGCCGCCCTGGAATGCTGATTAATACCCATTGGCACTTTGACCACACCGGCGGCAACGCAGCCCTGGGGGAAACAGGGTTGACCATCGTTGCCCATGAAAATGCGCGGGTGCGGATGGCAGCGGGGCAGGTCATTGAGTCGCTGAACCGCACCATTCCCCCAGCGCCGGAGATCGCTTTACCAGCCGTCACCTTTACCGATTCAATGACGTTCCACGTGAACGACGAGGTGATCGAAGCATTTCACGTACGCAATGCCCACACCGACGGTGATATCGTCATCCATTTCAAAAATTCCGACGTGATTCACATGGGCGACCTGGTGTTTAACGGTCTCTACCCATTTATTGACGTGTCCAGCGGCGGCAGCATCAACGGCATGATTGCGGGGGTGGATCAAATTCTGGAAATTGCCAGCAACGACACCAAGCTAATTCCCGGGCATGGTCCTTTGCTCACCCGTGCTGAACTGGTGGATTATCGCACCATGTTGATCACCGTGCGCGATCGCATGGCGGCGGCGATCGCCAAAGGGAAAACCCTGGAGCAAGTGCTGGGCATGAATATCAACGCCGACTATGACGAAACCCTCGGCAATGTATTTTTATCACCCGAACAATTTGCCACCATTTTGTATAACGACCTGTCACGGGACGACTTGTCACGAGACGATTTGCCCCAGTAAGTGGTCCCGAAAACCCGAAGCCTCCGTGACAATGGGTGTACAACACTCCCACAACCATAAAAAAATCAAGCTAAGCTGTATCGGCACCAGAAGTCGTTAGTCATTAATCCCTAGTCATTAGTTCCTAGTCGTTTCTGACGTTATTTACTGAAGTCGTAATTGTGCTTACCCAAAATTCTTCTAAGTCGCCGACTCCCCCATCTGCTGTATCTACGCCTGCCGATCCGCCGCAACTCAAGCTACAAACCGTGCAAATTTCGGCGCGGCGAGCGGGCATTAATCCCAACTACTGGTATGCGATCGCCTGGGCTAAGGACCTAAAGCCTGGGGAAGTGATGCCGGCGACGGTGTGGAAGCAGAAGTTGGCGGTATATCGCACCGAGAGCGGCGAGCTGGGAGCCGTGGACGACGCCTGTCCCCACAAGGGTGTGGAAATGCACCGGGGCAAGGTGATGGGTGAGCATCTCGCCTGTCGCTATCACGGATGGGAGTTTGACAGTGATGGGGAGTGCAAAAAAATTCCTTATTTGCCCAAGGTCCAAAAGCTGCCACGCTGCGCCGTGCTGAAAACCTACGCCATTCAAGAGAAGTACGGCATTATTTGGCTATTCCCTGGCGATCGCGAGCTGGGAGAAAAGACGCCTCTGTTCGATATGCCGGAGTATGGCAATAACGACTGGTTTATGGTGCCGGTGAATGGACACTTCAAGGCGCATTTTTCCATTTGCAATGAAAATTCCATGGATGTGTTCCATGGATTTTTGCATGAGGATTTACAGGGCTGGTTTGACCCGGCGCTAACCCGACTAAAAGATGAGGGCGATCGCATCGAGGCGGACTATCGCGTGTCCTATAAGGGGCAAATGGCGAAGTTTCTGGGCTTTACAAAGGACGCCAACGAAGTCACCACTCGAACCATTTCTGTGCAGTATCGTTACCCCCACTACTACAGTTCTCTGGAGGGAATTTCGAGTCTGTACCTGATGCGGCTACCCATTGGAGAGCAGGAAAGTCGGTCCTTTGCCTTGTTTTTCCTCAAGCTCAGCTTGCCCCAGTGGTTGATCAATCCGGTGCGATCGCCCCTGCAAAGGTTTGTGGAAAAAGTCCTATTCCAGAAGTTCCTCGATCAAGATACGGAAATGATGGAAAGCGAACAGCAGGTTTATCTGGCAGATCCTGACCGCCAATACGTAGAAATCAACCCTGCCATTATTGCGGTGCAGCGCATGGTGGTGCGCCAATACCAATGGTTTCTGGACGGAAAAACCGGTCCCGTCACCAAATGATTTAGGACAATAAGCTGCGATATAAACAGGCTGTGGTTGCTGCGGTTTACCGGCGGCTTACATTTACGGTTAGAAACTGACGGTTAGACATAAGGGGTTGAATTAGTGCCCGAGTTTCCAGTTACGCTCAATTTCTTCGAACTCAATGGATTTGATCCGACTCGCAGGTTTGATGCGAGTCAGCCAACCTTTGTGATTACCCACGGTTACCGCAATAACGGCAGTGCCCAGTGGATCCTAGATAAGGCGCAGCTCCTCCGACAAAGCAATCCCGATGCCAACATCATTTCCGTAGATTGGGCTGAGGGTGCAGCACCGGGAATTTTTGGGCTAGATTACCCACCCGCCGCCGCCAATACGCGATCGCTGGGCATTGAAATTGCCAACCAGCTTATTGCCCTAGGCATTGACCCCGCCAGAACTCAGCTCATTGGTCATAGCCTCGGTGCCCACGGCTCGGGATTTGCTGGGGAGGAATATACCCGACAAACCGGAAGGGCGATCGCCTCCATCATTGGACTCGATCCTGCCGGACCTTTGTTTGAGGAAATCCGGTCTGGGGATGCGATCGTCGACGTGCCGCCGCAGGATCGTCTTGATGCCTCCGATGCGACCCAAGTGGTCGCTCTACACACCAGCAGCGTCTTTGGCAGCAGTCGATTGTTGGGCGATCTAGACATCTTTTTCAATCGCGACTTCCTGTTGCAGCCAGGGCAATTTAACGACGCGGGCAATCACTCTTACGCCCAGGAGGTCCATGACCAAATTCTGAGGGGAGAACCACTGGTTACGGCCGCTGGTGTTCCAATTACCCCAAATTTCCTAGCCACGGGTGCCGGTGAATTTAAGGGGTCCTCTTTTAGCTCCACTTTTCCAGGGAACGCCCCCACCGTTTCAGCGCTAACGGACCTGCCCACCTTTGAGGCTCTGGTCAATCGCCTAGCTGAGGCTAATCAAGGCACCATCAACCAGCAAGTGTTTCCTTTGGCAGACAGACAAACCAGTTTCACCGTAACGGAAGCCATCTCAACGGCGGCACAAGGCGGTGTACTGGGCACATCATTGGCGGAAGAACTCATTGGCTCACAGGAGTCAGATGTGTTGCTGTCCTTTGCGGGAGCAGATGTCATCACCGGGCAAGACGGTAATGATGTGATCTTCGGAGGGGACGGTTCGGACACCATCAGTGGCGAGAACGGTGACGATATTATTAACGGCAATACCGGCGACGACCTATTGAGGGGAGGTCCTGGGGCAGACTATATCCGAGGTGGTCAGAATGATGACCAGCTATTTGGAGGTGGGGGCAACGATCTTTTGGTGGGCGACCTGGGCACAGATAGTCTCACGGGCGGGGTGGGATCTGACACCTTTGTCCTAAGAACTGACCGACCAGAGGTGGTGGAAAATCTCCAAGGGGCGGACCAAATCACGGATTTTAGTCCTGGCGAGGGAGACCGGATTGTGCTGACGGGGGAGTTTCCTTCCAGGGCGATCGGCTTTCAGTCCATTGATGTGGATGGCAACGGCGTCCTAGACACGGTGCTCAGTTACGCTTCCACGCGCTACTCCAGCAGCACCGAATCATTTGCCCCAGTGACCTTCTACCTCGGCACAATTTTGAACCAGGTCGTCGACGCCACAAGCCCATCCATCTTGTCCCTGTCCGCAGGCGATCCCCTGCTGTAAAACATCGGACAATATCGCCATATCGGGAGCACCGTTGCCGCTAGGGCTGGAATACTTCAGGGACTCGACGGCGTAAGGAGTCGTTGAGCTCTGGGAGGCGATCATACAGTTGGCAATACCAGTTGTAGCGATCGCGAAAATGTAGGCACTGCATGCGATTTGCCTTCACCCAGTCATAGGCACGGCGGGCTAACTCCAAACGCTGTTGGGAATTTTCGATTAATCCATTCAGTCGCGCCTCAAACTCCTCTGGGTTACGGAATAGCAGCCCAGTAACGCCATCTTCAATGGACTCTTCGTACACAACCGGGCTCGCCAACACCGTTACCCCACAGGCAGCACATTCTAAAAACTTGAGATCCGACTTTAAGCAATTAAAGCGTGTTGCCCCTAGGGGCAAAATAGCAACGTCGCATTTGTTGAGGGTGTCTCGATAGGCGGCGTAGGGCACAAAAGGTTGGAACGTTTTGTGGGGAGTGTCCAAGGTTTCGAAAAATTCCTTGTCGTAGATAATCTCCACGTGAATGCGATCCCCCCAGCGTTGCACCACTCGATTGAGGGCTGACATTAACGGTCGCCAATCTTCCTGGCGATTAAGCGCCCCGAAAAACAATCGAACGGGAGCCTGAGCATCGTAAACCCGGGGCGGAGGCAGCTCACCAATCTGATTAGGAAACACCGCCACGTGGGGGTTGATTTGTCGCAAAAATCCCGCTAGCTTTTCCGTTGAGGTTTGCACCGCATGGGCAGCTCGGTAGGTGAATAAAACATCGCCGCGATCCTTCCACCGCAGGGGATCATCGTCCAATTCCACCACAATTAGATAGCCCCGATCCAGGACCCGCTTTACGGTAGCAATGTCTTTGGGATATAGCAAGATCGGACGCTGCCAAATAAATACCGTTTGCTCCCCCGGGCGTTCCAACCCCAATCGAGCGTCGCGATCGCTGGAAAACGTGCGTATCCCAGGCATTGCCTCTAGGAAATAATTAGGCTCCGACACCCGCACCCGCTTGCACGCTTTTTCCTCCATCACCAAAGTTTGAACATACAGCCGCCGCACCGGGTCCGGCTGCGCCACTCGACCACGCACCACATATTGATAGGCCGCTGCCTGAATATCAAAGGTACCCATGGGCACTTTCAAGCGCTGGAGGGCAGGCTCTAAAATCCGTTTAAATTCCTCAAAGCCCTCGTCTCGCCGCTGGTCCACCGGAAACAGACCATAAAGCTCTAGCCCCGCCTGTTTAAAGAGCTGTTCGATACTGTCCCGGGTAAAAAATCGCAGGTGGGTGCGATCCATCAGCCCCTGATCGCAATATTCCCATTTGCCCAATAGCAAATCGCGAATCACGGACCAGTGCTGCACGTTGGGAATACACGCCAGTACGATGCCATCGGGCTTCAGCCATTGGCGATGCTTGGCTAAGGTATCCCACGGATTAACAAAATGCTCTAGCACGTCGCCGTAGATAATGCAGTCCACAGCGCCAGGCTGAATACCTGGGTCAAAATCGGGTGCTTCCGCATTGCCCACAATGACCTTATCTAAACGGGTTTGGGCGATCGCCGCCGCATCCTCATTAATTTCGATGCCAATGTAAGTACAGTGGGGATTGAGGCGTTTATAGGCTTCCCCCAGTGCGCCGCGATAGCACCCCAGCTCCACCACCACCGCTGCGTCCTTGGGGAGCGATCGCAGCAAATTATGGTTCAAATTATCGTTGTAAGGCTGAGTAGAATCCGGGGCGGAGGTCATGGACAACTTAGCAGTAGGGAACAAATTTAGAGGTGGCGTTCACAAGGGGAGCTTACAAAGAAGCTTGGCACGGTAACTCCACATTGGCACCAAGATTTATTGACACCAAGATTTTATCCGCGAATTTTCCATCAGAATCGGCAAGCTCGCTAACATTACGAGTTTATTGACGTGCGACGACATCGCTGGAGGAGTGGCGGCGCGATTTGTCAGACGATTCATCACCGGTGCTCTGCCCCATGGCCAGGGTCGGCAACTATGCCTCCTCAGGAACCGCTTGTTATCGTTATTGAACGACAATTTTTGGAAAAATTGTTAAAGAATGAGAGAAGGAAAAATGCGACGATAAAATCGGCGGTTTAAGTCACATTCTGAGTCATATACTGCCCTTTATTGGGTGGGCAGAACTTGCCCAAACACGGCGATATTCGCCCCCATGCCACTCTCCCGTTGGAAAAGAAGCAGCAGTACGGAACAGTGCTCCTCAAAATCTTTTATCAGCCATTTGTATTTTTAAGTACTCCCCTTTACAAGTGATTCCATGAACACGGCACCCACTGCTCCACAACAGTCTAATTCTGGACAGAAGTCACCTCAGCGGCGCAAAATTTCCCCTATCCAAGGATTGTCACTCAGTCGCAAAATTCTGTCCGCTTATGTTATTGCCTTGGGAGTCAGCTTCGTCGGAGTGGGGGTGGGGTTTTCATGGGCACAACGGGTTGAAAGCCAAGCCCAAGAAGCTCAGCTTGAGGTTATTGAAGATCTAGAAGATGTTAACCATCTTCAAAGCAGTATTGACCAGCTATTAATTCACCACCTTGCTATTGCAGAATGGCTGCGATCGCCCTCTGAAGCATCAAAAGATAAAATTCTGACCACGTTAAATACCATGCGCAAGGACTACCTAACTTTTGCGCAATCGTGGGAAACTTTGCTCCAGTCCGATGAATTTGGAGCAGAAGAAGAGGACGAGGAGTTCAAAGGATTTGAGCCTACGGACGAAGAGGCGGAAATTGGACGATATTTAAGCGACAACTATAAGCCTATTGTTCAAAGTTACTTGCAAGATCAAAAGTCATTTTTTGAGCGGTTAGATGCGGTTTCTCCCCAGTCCAACGTCCCCTTTCTCGTCAACAATCTTTCAAGGCTTAATCAAACTGACTGGCTACTGCAAGTGGACAGCTTTAGCGAGCAGATTAATCGATTAATTGCAGCCACAGAAGAGGAGCAAGATGAAGCGAAAGAGCTCTACTCTTCTGCATATAGAATTCAGTTAAAGATTGTCTATGGCAACGCTATCCTATCTGCATTACTGGGTTTATTTATTATTTTCTGGATTACTCGCTCCCTGATGCGCCCTTTGAAGGAGATGACGATCCTCACTCAAAAATCTGTTGAGGAAAAGGATTTTAACGTTACGGTGCCTATTTCCAGTTCTGATGAGTTAGGAATTCTTGGGGAAACATTTAACGCTTATACCGTTTTTACGTCTCAGTTGCTTAGGGAAAAAACGGAGAGCAATGAAATTCTCAATTCAACGTTAGAAGAGCTCAAAAAGAAGCAAATTCAGCTTGTGCAAAGCGAAAAAATGTCGTCTTTGGGACAGCTAGTGGCAGGGGTGGCGCATGAGAGGACGTCTGAAAAGTCTAATTTATGACGCCAGCCGCTTGAGTAAGAGTCG
>CALGDE010000009.1 GCA_937883785.1 uncultured cyanobacterium | reverse complement strand
GCCATTGCTCAAAGTCTTAGACTGTTGTCCTAAGTCACTCCGTCGCCGCTATAACCCATAAACTTTTGCTTCCAGTGGGTGGCGGATTATGGCGAATCTAGGGCGCATAGGCATGGTGGGTACCGGCTGCATCCCGCTTCTCAGGCGCTTTATCAACTGGCACCTGATTGGTTTTGGCGGTCACTCCCGGCACCGTAGAATTTGATCCAAAACTAGAGCGTGCCATCAATTAAGTGCCAGAACCTAAGTGCCAGAACCCTTGCACCGTGGGGAGTACACGCCCTTTAAAAAAAGCATGTCAGGGGCTGAAACCCTCGCAGTTACTGGCTTTGAGATTTAAATAATGACGACAGCCCCTAGCCCCCTTAACTGATCACTCCAACTATGATTTTTGATTCTTCTTGGTTACGCTCTGGTTCCGTTGTGCTCTCTGCCCTGGGGCTTAGCGTGATTATGGCTGCTTGCGGTGGTGCCGGCGAAACCGAGCCTAATGCCAATATCTCAAGCCCTGCGCCCCAGTCTTCACCAGATGTTTCCCCTGAAATTCCGGCGACGGTTTCATCCCCCAGTGAGGTGGCAGGATCATCGGGCGATCGCCCCAACAGCGCCGTCTATCCCGGTATGGAAATCATTGGCGTAACGGAGGACGAGGGGCTCAATATTTTCTTTGGCGGCTGGACAGAGCGATGCTCTAACCCGGTGCAAAATAGCCCTGATTGCTCGAAAATTGCCGTGGTGGAATACGCGGTGGGTAAAGAGCGTATGACTGCCGAGGTGAACTGTTACGGCACCAAAACTATCGGTAATTACCGCTTTCAGGACGGCACCTACGGAGAGGGAATGTACGAGCCGGACGGCGGCATAGCAGCGGTGGTCAATCGAGCTTGTGCGCTGCTGTACAAAGAGGGACCTGTGGAGGACGCGACGGCTAAGGATGAGCCCGCTGGGGAGCCAGGCTATGTGGGCTATGACATCGTTGGGCAAACGGAAAGCGGCGAGGATGTGTACTTTATTGCCTCTCAGCCAGGCTGCGTCAATGGCGTTGGGGATTGCGATCGCCGTACCGTCACCTTAGTCATCGGCGAGGCCAATAGTTCAGCGGTAGTCTTCTGCTCCACCGGCAACTTCAACGAGCTAACCATCGACGGCACCCTGGTTAGCTACCTAATGCAGCCTAAAACCGGCGTTTATGCCACGGTGGTTGACCGGGTTTGCTCAGAATAATTCCCCAATTCCCCAGCGCCGGAACCTAGGGGGGCTGCCATCAATTCAACTCCTAAGCTAAGAGTCGCGAAGGGTTCAGCCCTTAGCACGTTTTGTTTTCAAAGGGCGTGTACTTCCCGCGGCATAAAGCTTTTAGTCGTGTTTAATTTTAGTCGTATTGAACTGACGACACGCCCTAATTCTTAGCGCCAGTCATCCCAATCGTTGTTGAAGATTGACGTGTTGGGAAAGGCGATCGCATTGCCGTTTTTTACCAACAGCCGCTGTAATTTTTCCAGCTTCGGCTCCCGCCGGGGTAAATCGTCCACCAGCTCAAAGGGCATCACGGCATTATCTAGCGAAAAGCTGGCGACGGTACCCACAGCAACGCCCACGGACCATTCAAAGGAATGAACTCGATAGGCGGCAGCGGCGATATGGCTGGTGGCGATGGATTTGCCCGCCACTAATAAATTGTCGATTTTTTGGGGAATGGTGGCTCGCAGCGGCACCGGGAAAGGATAGGCGGCCCCTTGTCCCAGCCGTTCTCCCGCCCGTTCGGTGTTGCCGGGGGCTTCCGGCGGGCTCAGGGTCATACAGGGGTGAAAGTCGATGGCATAATGCCCAATGCCCACGCTGTCGGGGTACCTACTGGCTCGCATTCGAGGTTGCACCGCGTCGATGGGAGTTTCATTGGTCAGGACTGCGATCGCCTCCAGCCCCGCCAGCCGTGCCCAAAGGGATCGCCGCAGGTTCGCCGGTAAGGACGCATAGCGAGACTGGCTAAAATCCGTGCGAGAAATATCCACTTCCTCCACCGCGAACCCCTCGGGATACCCAAAGCTCGGACGCCCAATAATGCGCCGCCCCTCGCGAATATAAGGGTATTTCGACAGTCCGTGGACGGTGCCCATGGGGGAATCCAAGCCGGTCATCAAAGTATGAAATGGTTGGGGCTGTTTGACCCCGTCCCCTAACTGGGAATCGGTGGTGCCCTGCACTAGCCAATAGAAAAATCCTAGGGCGTGCTCCTCACCCCGCCGCAGAGTTTCCGTGCGTAGCCCCCCCAGCCATCCCCCCGGCTCCAGCTGCCCCGTTGCCTGAAGCTGAGCTTGGGTATAAATCAAATTATCTTGTTCCGTGCCCGGTCGGTAATCATTGCCCCAGGTCCAATTTTGCATGGAAATATCGCCGGGAAAAATTGGGAAATTTCGCACGTCGGACGGTCGTGCCAAATCGGGCTGGGTGCTGAAAATTTGCCGGTAGGTATACACCAGCTCAAAATCCGCCAGCCTCTCCAGTTCGTAGCTGTAGTAAGGGGCATGGCGATCATAAAACGCAGGCTTTTGGTAAGTTTGCTCCTCTGTCTGGGTTTCCATGGCGAAGGGATAGGTAAATCCCTGGGTGCAATAGGCGTCCCCCGTTTGGGAGGAGCTGGAGGGTTCCCAGGGGCTGAGGGGATCAATGCCCAGGCGATGGGGAACGTTAAGCAGCCCAACCAGTTCGCCAGTTTCGGTGGCGTCAATTACATACCAAGGTGCGCCGGTGCCCGTATCGGGGCGGTTGGGGATAAACTGAACAATTTTTTTTGTGAAGTTCGCCGAATCTTCGTAGCGGTAAGCGTCCTCAATGGTGTGGGACAGGGGCAGGGTGTTTAGGGACGGGGCATTGGGCATGGGCTGGTGTTGGATGGCGATCGCCCCACCGATTAATCGCGGATTTTCCCCAAGGGTCACATCTTTAATCACCGTACTGGGATACCACTTAAGGGTGCCTTGCCCGGTTTTTTCTGCGTCCTTCAACAGCTCAAATAAAAGCTTGTGCCCGTCATAGGGCATAAAACAGGAGGCGCTGACCCAGCAGGCTCCCGGGTTGAGGCGACCGTAGTGGTTTTCGATGGCTTGGCGAAAGGCAAGGTAACCACGGGGGAAATATAGGCGCGATCGCTGGGTCGGGCGTTCATCGAGTGCCGAGGTGCCCTGGGATGAAATTTGCCCCCCCACCCAGTCGGTAATGTCCGTTATGCAAACGGTCTTACCCGCCAACAGCGCCTCATAGGCTGCGGCCGATCCAGCCAAGCCGCCTCCGGCAATCAATAAATCACAGGTTTCTACGATGTCGGGCGATCGCGGTGGAGTTGCGACGGCGATTAATGGAGCTGTGGCGGCGGCGATCGCGATTAAAGCAGCAATATTTTTTCTCATAGCCAAAAGTTGAGGCGAGGCAGCTACGGCAATAAATTTTGTAGCGTCAGGTCTAAACCGGGCAGGCTGTTGGAAATGATGCGATCGCCCAGTCGAAAAAGCCGCTTTTCATAGGAGTCGCCCCGTAGCTGACATACAGTCACCGTGATCTGCTTGGGCCTGCCAATAAACTCCAATCCTCCCAACCCGCGAAAATCCACAATCCAATATTCTGGGATCCCCAGCAGCAGATACTCGTCCACCTTGCGAGCGTAGTCATCTTGCCAGTTGATGCTAACCACCTCTGCCACTAACCGAACCGCCTGACCTGAGGTGATTACTGGCTCCCGCTCCCGTAGCAGCCCTTTGCCTAACGCATCAGAATCCAAAGCAATTACGTTCGGACGCAGCGCCGTTGCCTGGGCTGCCGATGGCTGGATAAGGCAATTTTTAGGAATGATCCAACTTTGGCGATCACCCATCCCAAGGAAAGCTGAAAACCAATAGCCCCCCAACTTGCCCGCAACTGTTTCATGGGGACCGGTGGGTTCCAAATCTCGCAGCTCTCCATTGATTAATTCGTAGCGCGGATCTCCCCCATATCGCTGAAGGAACTCCTCAACCGTCAAGGACTTGGTGGGGGTGTAAGTCATGGGCTAATGGACGTTGACCAATCAGCGATGGGGACGATTCCAGTATGGCAATGGCGATCGCTCCTAAGCAAATTGCCCTAGGAAAACTATCGCCAAGGCAAATTACGCCATCACCATGCCGCCGTCCACGTTGATGGTTTGACCGGTGATATACGCCGCTGCTGGATCTGCCGCCAAGAAGCGGATGGCACCGGCAATTTCTTCTGGCTTGCCGTAGCGACCGAGGGGAATGAATTTCAGAATTTCGTCGCTTTTAAGATCGGCGGTCATATCGGTGGCGATAAACCCAGGGGCGATCGCATTAGCCGTAACCCCACGGCTAGCCAACTCCTTCGCCACAGTCTTGGTGAAGCCAATCACGCCCGCCTTCGCCGCACTGTAGTTCGCCTGACCAGGATTACCCATTTGCCCCGACACCGACGCAATATTGATAATCCGCCCAGAACGCTGCTTCATCATCACCTTGCTAACAGCCTTGGTGCACATAAACACGCCAGTCAGGTTTAGGTTAATCACCGCCTGCCAATCTGCCGGCTTCATCCGCAGTAATAGGGTGTCACGGGTGATCCCAGCGTTGTTTACCCACACATCAACCCGACCCCACTTATCCATCGTGGTCTTCAGGAGATTATCCACGTCATCCTGCTGAGCCATATCGCCTTGAACCGCGATCGCCTCGCCGCCCGCCTCAGCAATCAGCTTCACCACCTCATCCGCCGCACCGCTGGAGGACGCATAGTTAACAACCACCTTGGCTCCCTCTGCGCCTAAGGCCAATGCCGCTGCTCGACCGATTCCCCGGGACCCACCGGTAATTACCGCAACCTGGTCCGCCATCCGCTGTTCGCCCACAGTTTGCTCCTTCCCTCTGGCTTACTTTATTTCGCTAACTTTTTCGCACACTCACAATAGATTAAGCCTGCAATTTGCGCCATTTTGCCTGCACGTCTTCGATGGAATATAGCGCCTCAAAGGTTAAATTATTTTTTGCATACAGCTCCGCGCCCCCCTGCTTACGGTCCACTAGCGCCAGTACCCGATTCACCGAGTAGCCCACCGCCTGCAACCGCTCCACCGCCTTCAGCGCCGATCCGCCAGTGGTCACCACATCCTCCAGCACCACCACCGACGCCCCCTTCGCTAGCACCGGTCCTTCCACATAGTCCATGGTGCCGTGTCCCTTCGCCTCTTTGCGGATAATTAGGGCGGGAATGGGCGATCGCTCATAGGCCGACACCACACTCACGGCGCTGACGATCGGATCCGCCCCCAGGGTTAACCCGGCCACCGCCTGGGTATTCTTCGGCAACATCGGCAGCAGCAGCCGCCCAATGGCCAGCGCTCCCTGAGCATCAAGCGTTACCGGCTTGCAGTTGATGTAATAGGTGCTTTTTTGTCCAGACGACAGGGTGAAATCCCCCTCCTTATAGGCAGCTTTGCACAGGAACGCTAGCAGGGAATCGCGCAGGTCGGTGGGCACAGCGGTATCAACAGCCCAGGAAGTGTCGGTCATGGTGAAACCTATCAGAAAACAGTAAATAATATTACCCTGCCTATCCCGCAATCTTTGAATTCAACCGTTAGTCTTTGAGATTGCGGGTAGGGGGATATTCACCGTCGTAAAATTTGCGCTCTAGCTTGCCTAGCAGCCACCAGGCGATCGCCCCCATGGGCAATAACGACGCCAAGGTAATCACCATCCACGATGCCCAGCTCAAAGTGATGCCAATGGGCAGGGTGCTGATTAGGAGGACCGTGGCGATCGCTGTGACCTGCCGTAGTTTTTGAATGCGCTTCAACGCCCCTTGGCAACTGGCGCAGTGTTGAGTGTGGGATTGGTAGCGATCTAACAGGACCGTTTGGGACGGTTCCGCCGGTGCAAACTCCCGGTGGGGAAAGGGTTCGCCAAATTTTTCCACCCAGCGGCGATAGGCGAGGACGAAGCGATCGCTCATGGTGGGCAAGTAACAGGTTTGGGCGTAGTTGCGATCGCTTTGCTCTAAGGTGCGCTCTTGCCAGTGCAGAAAAATTTGGTCGTCTTCCAGAATGGCGTTTTGATTCAAATGTCCAAACCACCGGGGAGTATATTTAAACACCAAGCGAGGAATGGGGGACTTAAAGCGAAACGGCAGCCGCACGATCGCCCGACATTTTCCCTTTTCCATGGGGATGGCATACACCACCGTCATCACCTGCCCAAAGGGACTGTCTTCAATGTCGTGCCACATCAATCCCGGTGCCACAAAAGTGGTTTTCTGGGAGCCTAATTTACCCCGGCGAGGTCCCTCTTCCCAAAATCCGGTGAATCCCCCTGGCGTAATATTGGACACATCCAATACAAAATCTTTGGCATTGGCGCGATTGCCCACGGTGGCGTGGTGGGTGAAGGCAACGTGGCTGGTGTCCAGAACATTTTCCAGCAAGGTGGTGATGTCGTAGGGCACGTCACGAAAGGTGTCCGCCATCACCCACTCATCGGCGTTTTGCTCCAGGGGCGGCACAACGGGAATGGGCCTGCTGTCGGCGTTTTCTGCTTTGCCCGCATACACAAACAATAAATCCTGAGCCACTTGGCAGGGATATTGGCGAATGGCGGCTCGCTTGCTGCGGTGGGCGGCGCTGTTTTCCGGGGCGAAGGGGATGCGATCGCACTCCCCCGTCTCGGTAAACGCCCAGCCGTGGTAAGGACACTCAAGGCAGCCATCGTCATTGATGCGCCCTTCAGATAAGGCTGCCAAACGGTGAGAACAACGGTCTTCCAGCACCACCCACTTTTCCTGGGTGGGCTGCCACCAAATCACCAGCGGCTGCTCTAGCAACACAAATCGCGTAGGGCGAGTTTTGTCGAGATCTTGCACAAAATGGACCGGGTACCACACCTCAGTCCACTGAAATTTTTCCGACTTAGCCTCAAGGCTCGGCTCTTGCCCAACCCCAGATTGCTTGATCCCAGACCCAGGATCGATCGCCACCATCACCCATACCCAAACGCGACGCCTTTAGCTTAACAAAACGCAATATTTCGGCAGGGCGATTGCTACTCTGATTCGTCGTCGGTGATGGTGTTCAGGTCCGTGGCAACGGGATATTTCGTTAAATCGTCGTAGGTGGTTTGGCGCTGTTGGGTAAGCTGGTGCAGGTATTGGCGATCGCGAGAGTAATCATCCAAATGCCCCTGCTGCTGATTGAATGCTTTGTCCAGGGCCGCCTCCAGCTCCGCCTCGTCACGAATAAGGGGCTCAGCCTGGGACGCCAGTGCTAGGGAACCTTGGCTAGCTGGCGCATTTCCCCCAATTTGACGGCGGGTTTTAAGGTCAATCACCTTAGTCAAGGGCGATACAGCCCCTTCGTCGGGAGTAAAAAAGTCCAGATCCAACTCCCCCGATTCCAAAAATTCTTGATATTTCTGGGTGAGCACCTGGTAGTGCAAATAGGCATTAAGCCAAGCATCCAGCAAATAGCGACATCGCTTGGCACAGGCTAAGCTTTCCATGGCCGCTGTGGCTGATCGCACCGACAGTTCCGGACGCGCCAAGTCCAATCGCCCAATTTCGTCCAGATTCAACAGAGGCTGAATGGGCAGCAAATCCTCCCTGGAAAACTCCGGCGAGCTAAGCAACTCGGTGCGAAAATCCAGCGCCTCATCGCCGCTCCCCAGGGTGGCTTGACTTTGCTCCAGCCGTAAAATTTGTCGCCACAGGAACCGGTGATGGGACATTCCAAATTCTAATTCTCGCTCTTCCAGCACCGCCCGCACCATGGGGCGATAGTCGGGACAATGCAAATAAATTTGTAATAATTCTGCCTCCGCCTCCTGGCGCAAACTGGTATCCGCCGGACGCTGCCATTTTTTGGACCGCCCCTGCCATCGCTGCCCCTTCACCTGGGATCGCAAATCCCGCTCTAGCTGCAACGTAAATCGGCTGTCCTGCATCCCCAGCCGCTCTGCGCAAACTCGGGTGTAATGGCTACGTAATGCGGGGTTGGGGAGCTTGCCCAGGAGTTTGACCAACGCGGCGATCGCCCCTTGGAACTGGTCCCCCTGGCGCAAATCCTGCCCCTGCAACGCCAGCTCAATTTGCCAATCCAGCCACAACGGCGCGTCGTCCAAAAGCTGAAAATAGCTCGACGGACTGTGATTTTTCAGGAATTCGTCCGCATCTTTGCCGCCGGGCAAATTCAGCACCCGCAGCTGCACATCGCCGTTGTAGGCCAAGGTTTCCAGTTCTCCGATCGCCCGCTCCGTGGCCTTTTGCCCCGCCCCATCGGCGTCAAAGTTGAGCACCACTCGCTTCGACTCCGTAAACCGCAGCAACAATTTCACCTGGGCTGCACTTAACGCCGTCCCCAACGCCGCCACCGCATTGTTCAACCCCGCCGCGTGCAGGGCAATTACATCAAAATATCCCTCCACCACAATCGCCCCATCCCGACTGGCGATCGCCTGCTTCGCCTTATCCAACCCAAACAACGTGCGCCCCTTGTCAAACAGCGTCGTCTCCGGTGAATTTAAATACTTCGGCTTAGCGTCGTCCGTCAGCCCCCGCCCGCCAAAACCAATCACCCGCCCTTGGGGATCGCAAATGGGGATCATCAGGCGATCGCGAAACCGGTCATAGAATCCCTGTCCCGACTTGCGCGGCACCACCAGCCCCGCCGCCTCCACAATGGATACCGGAAACTGCTTCTGCTCCGTCAAATACCGGAACAACGTATCCCAGCCCCCTGGCGCATAGCCCAACTGAAACTGCTGAATTACATCGGGCGTCAGCTGTCGCTTCTCCGTCAAATAGGTTAGGGCGTGGTGTCCCTGTACCTGATGCAAGGCATGCTCAAAAAACTTGCAGGCGATCGCCATAACCTCATACAGGCGATCCCGCTCCGACAACTGCCGCTGAAGCTCCTGGCGCTGCTCCGGCTCCACCGTCTGCACCGGCACCTGATACTTCTGAGCCAAATCCATCACCACATCGGTGAAAGACCGCTTATCCAGCTCCATCAAAAACTTGATTGAGTTGCCCCCCGCGCCGCAGGAAAAGCAATAGTAAAACTGCTTCGCCGGGCTCACCGTAAAGCTCGGGGACTTGTCATCGTGGAACGGACACAGCCCCACCAAATCCCGCCCCTGTTTTTTCAGCGCCACCCGCTCTGAGACCACATCCACAATGTCGCCCCGCTCCTTAACCGCCTCAATGGTGCTGGGATGCAGTCGCATAGGTAATTTTCTTGCTAGTAGGATCCCCTTGATCAGGGGTAACGGGGAAATCGTCTCAGTTGTGATGTCCCTACGGGCGCTAAGGCTGAAGACGCTGAAACCTTCCTGTAGTCACCCTTTCCTAAAGGAGAAGACCGGATGTGCATCTTCGTCTTGTTTCTTCGTCTTGTTTCTTCGTCTTGTTCTTCGTCTTACTGCCTCGTTTTAGTCTGCTTTGGGCTTTTCCCTATCCTAGCTTTCTGCTCAAGTCCTAATTTCCAGCTTCAGTTACTTTAGGATGCAAAATTTGGATCGTTAGCCCTTCCCCTACCAGCCGCTTAGCCATGGTCTCCGCCTGATCCCGCTTATCCAGCGCTGCAAACTGAATGTAAGGCTCTCCCCCTAAGGTGCGCACGTAGGCATCGGGAACAAACTGACGAGCTTGGGCTAGCAAGGCTTCGCGATCGCCAGGATTATTGGTTTTGTAGGGTTCCACCACGTAAAAATAACCAGTGCCATCGGAGGGAATTTCAGTAATTTCCGGAGCCGCCTGATTATCTTTTTTCTCGTCCTTGTCCTCCGGCTGATTATCGTTCCCTTGGGGCTGAGTTCCTGCAATGCCATCACCAGGCAACTCCGTCACCGCCGGTAAGCCGCCAATAGTGGTATTTGCCAGCACCTCTGGATTGTCTTTAGAAGGCTTACTTTCACCCAGGACACTAAGGGTTTCCAAATCTAGCCCAAAAAATTCCTGATTCGATAAATCCGGTCCCGGCACCGAAGCACTGTCCTCAATGGGAGCATTAGCCGCCGGCTCCACACCGCTATCGCCCGCTGCCACCGTCGCCGGATCCAGCGCGTCCAGTCCTGTGGCATTGGCGATCGCCTCAAACACCTGAGCCACCTGGAGATACTGATCGCTATCGGGATAGTTGGCGTAATAGGTCCAAACGGTGCCCGCCGTCATCATCAAAATTGTGGCGACACCGGTTCCGCTAAACCAACTGCCCCGCCGTTTTTTCGATTCTGCTGCTCGCTTTTCCCGCACGCTGGGAAAAGCGTAAGCTTCCGGTGGTGGCAAATCTTCCGCGGACACACCGCCCAGGTTGGCAAAATTTTGCGTCTGTTTCAGTAAAGCGCTGGCCTGTCCCAGTGCGGCCGTTTCCAACGGCTGACTTCCTAATGCAGCTTTAGGATCTGGCAGCGGCTCTTGAGAAATTACGGGACGTTGGGTCATCGCATCCTGCAAATCGCCCTGGTCCTGACTCTGGTTCGCCAGCTCGTTGGGATCATCGAAAGGAGCGATCGCCGACGGCTCACCACCCAACGCCCCTCCATCCAATGGGGGCTGAAAATCACTGGCACCTTCGGGCACCGGCACTGCCTCGGGCTGACCACTTTCCGGGGATCGTCCCAGCCAAAAACGCCGTACACCACCATTGGGGCGAGGGCGCGATCGTCGATACCGAGCCAACTCCCGATCCAAATCCACGTCCAAACTTTCCAATGCCGCTTGCAGCACCGGGTGGACACTATTTCCTGCATCCCGAGAATTAGATTGGCGTCGATTTCGAGTGCGCATAGGATTAATAAACTTTTTAGCCCGCCACTAAATGCTTTAAGTGATTTTACGGATTCTACACAAAAACATTAATTCTGTCGGAATCCACAAACAGCCCGGCACAGACAGATCCTTAAACCTTTTCGTAGACAGTTTCCCTTAAACCTGTAAAAGATAGCCACAATGTCACAAGCTTACACAAGTTTTCTAGCCCTGTTTTAGCCCAAGATGCCGATAAAGGCTCGCGTAACAGCAAGAACAACCGTCATCGCTAATCCACAACACTTGATCCCAGCCATAAGCCACAGTGAAAGTAAAGCCGCTATCGTTTCATTGGCAAATTAAATGAGCCCAGCTTAGACCTATGCTCGTTGAGCGCCAGAAACTCCGCCTAGTGGTAATTACACGCCATTTCAAACAAAAAAGATTAGGAACTGAAACTGTCGCCGCGATGGGGTTTGAGGTTTAACTGGTCACAGTCCTTGAACCCACGCACGGTCCTAAACCCGCAAACGTCAGTCAATAAATTTCAAGAGCCAATAAATTTCAAGTCAGCTTCATTGAACCAGCCGTATGGGTAACTTCGACTCAATTAGCCGCATCTTGGCAAACGTAGAGCAAAATCCCCACTGGCAAACCCGTCAGCAACTTCGGCGTATTCGTGACCACTGGGGGGCGATCGCCGGTGAAACCGTTGCTCGCCATACCCGCCCCATTGCCCTGGAAAACCAGCGGCTAAAAATCGCCACTGCTAGCAATAGCTGGTCCCAAAACCTAATGTTTGAGCGCCAGCGGCTACTGCAAAAACTTAACCGTCACTTCCAAAATCCCCCTTTGACTCCGCCCATTAAACAGCTCCACTTTTCCACCGCCGGCTGGTCCCAAAATCAGCCCAGCCGTCCCAAATCATCGCCCCCACAATTTGGAGTGACAGACGAGCCCCCTCGCCAGTCCATCAGTAAGTTAACGACTGAGTTAACGACGGATAAATCAGTGAAAGATGCTGTTGAAGGCGATCGCCCCCTCGATGTCTCTCCCGCGGCTACTCCCACCCAAGCCTTTCAAAACTGGGCTGAACAGCGCCAGCGCCAAACCCACACCAACCCTCCCTGCCCCATTTGCACTGCCCCAACCCCCCCCCAAGAACTCAAACGCTGGCAATGTTGCTCCCTTTGCGCAACCCGCCAATGGCGCACCTAATGCAATTTAGGCGAATTGTTTCACATAGGGAAAACAAAATAGACCAAGCGAATTGCCGATTAGTAAATCGCAGATCAGGGGAAGATTACCCGGGACGGACACCAGTTAAGTCGCCAATCCAATATTTTTCGCACAGTTTTCCACACAAGTTTCTTATGTTTGATTCATAGGAAAAACCAGAGGAAACTAACTTTTTCATACCCCTTTTGGCTAAACCTATTTAAGAGATTTATTGGCAAGTTATTGTGTATGGCTAGGCGGCAAAAATAACAGCAATTGAATAGGTTTGCAGTCCATCAAGTAAGTCTTTTTAAGGGTATTTCCCTTGATCCCCACCTCAAAGACCTTCAAAGAAGACCGATGCTCAAGGCATTACTTTTTGTGTCGCAACCATAAATAAAATATTACACCGCCCATGA
The DNA here is from genome assembly GCA_937883785.1 of uncultured cyanobacterium. Taxonomy (GTDB): domain Bacteria; phylum Cyanobacteriota; class Cyanobacteriia; order CACIAM-69d; family CACIAM-69d; genus CALGDE01. The sequence continues at coordinate 8,585 of CALGDE010000009.1, read as the reverse complement.
TTTACTTGCGAATCATAGGCAGTGTAAAGCCTTTCTCCATCTGGGTTCAGCACAGCCTGCTCTGACTCAGGTCGGGGATCAATAATAAAAACGTAGGCGCAAATAGGCTCCTAGTCTTGATCCCGACCGAAATCGCTGTCCATTTGGCTGGCTTTTCTTTACTTTCCCCATCAGCTGCAACAGCTTTTCTGATTGCGAGAATTAAGGCGATCGTCCGCCATTTGCCCTAAGTCACTCACCCTAGATCCTGTCGACGAAAACGCCCCAACGCAGATTCAACGCAAAATTTTTACCCGATGCCAAAGCATTGGCATTAAATTCTGCTGCTTATTTTTCTGGCGCCCTTGATTGGGTATTTTGATTCGGCATTCTCTGACGCTCCCTTCCTGGGGACTGTCATTATTTAAACTCAAAAGCCTTTGCTCGTAACGGTTTCAGTCCCTAGGACTTTTTGTTCTAAAAGGGCGTGTACTCCCCAATGTGTAAGGCTTCTAGCGCTTGATTGATGACATGCCCTAGATGTTGTAAGCATTCCGGTTTTTGGCTCGTTATCTTCTTTAAGAGCCTTTATCTAAAAGCTTTTACTTTTGTCTGAGCTGTCCTATTTACTCTCCTGTTTGGCTTGCGCCTTGGTACAGGCATTCTGCCTCTTTTTCCGTTACCCGTGACCGTTGCTAGCATCTCCCTCTACTTGTCTATTGTTGTTTCCCTTTTTGCACCATGGACTCCCCCTCTGCTGGTTTGATTTCCTCCTGTCGTCACTGCCGTCACTACACCCCTGAAGGACGGCGAGGGGGGCATTGCGGTCAACTGGATGCGCTGGTTCATGGGGATTGGAAGGCTTGTCCCTTCGCTGTGTCCGCTTTCCCTGCCCATTGGAATTTGTCCTCGCCTGCTTCGACGCCCCTTGCGCCCTCCGCTGATTTAATGCCTGCTAATTCGATGCCGGCGATCGCCGCCCAAGGCTTTGAGTATAAAAATTCTGGGCATAAGGATAAGAACTTTGATGACAACCTAGGCAAAGGATTTAAGCAAGAAAGTTTTGATCCTATGAGGTTTAAGCGCCACAAGAACTTGGAAGTTCCCCCCTCAGGCAACCCTCAGCCTGTCACTACCAATTCTTAATGCCAAAATTTGCTTGGCTCCAATTACGCCTGACTCTAAGTCTCTGACTCTAAGTCTCTGACTCTAATTTGTTCTAGCGCGGGTACGAAATAAGCTGAAAGCTGCATTTTACTGTGATCTGTTCAACCTGAGCCTGAACGAGATTGCGTGATTTCAGCGATTCTGCCCCATCAATACGTTCTTATCCCGTATTCGCGTTGCTAAAAACTAAGTTGTTAATTTAAGCCACTGGCAGAAAGTCCGGTAGGGACAACACATTCCAGCGAGCTAGGAGCACAATCACTACGGAATATGCCGTCGATCCCACAATCCCCCAAAGGATGTCGCGCTTGGTGTTACGCGGGTGATCGCCCCGGGCTACACCAGTGATCCCCACCTGCATCATGACAATGCCGATCACATTTGATAACCAGTAGCCAATAATGGTGCCGGGCAAAAACCAATCGTGGTTTAGCCAAGACACGCAATAACCGAAAGCATAGGCGATGGGCAAGTTGAAAAAGACGTCGTTCCACCAGGACAGGGGTGACAGCATATAGCCCAACCCGGTCCAAAAGCTGCCCCTCAACCATCGTGTAATGGTTTGCCAACGGGAGGGAGGGCGGATGGTAGTGGTTCCGCCGTCATTTTCGTTCCCCTTTTCTGCCCCGGTATTTTCAGGGGCTTTTATGGAAGCTTCGGCGGGCGTTTCTAGGGGAGCCATGACGCTTTAGGGGCGAAAAAACGGTGTCGGCATTGGAAAAGAGCAACGAAACAAGTCAAAACGAAACGGAATGGGATGAAATTGTAAAAAGTGCAAATGATTGTGCCATGGTAGCGCTCATTCTCCCCGCCTCTTGGATCCATGTCTTAGATTGGCCGTGAGTTTTTATTGCCCGTGAGATTTAAAAGGTACTGGCGACTATGGTGTCCCTTCGTGAAACCGGTATTGATCCCCACTGTTGGTATGGGGTGGCTCGCAGTACGGAATTGGGCGATCGCCCCTTGCCGGTGGAACTGTGGGGGCGCGCCATTGTGATTTATCGCCAAAAGGATGGGGCGATCGCCGCCATGGACGACTGCTGCCCCCATCGATTTGTAAAGCTCTCCGACGGGGTGGTGGTGGACGGCGCCATTGAATGTCCCTATCACGGCTGGCAGTTTAACGGCGACGGCGGCTATAAGACGATTCCCTATTTAGGACCCAATCAGCGGCTGCCAAACTGTCGAATCCCCACTTATCCCGTGCAGGAACAGGACGGATTTATTTGGCTATATCCCGTTGCCAATGCTGACCCCGCCACCTTGCCGCCGCCCATGCCTATCCCCGAGTGGGACCATCTCAATTACATCGCCAGCGTCGCCACCGTGGATTGTCCAGGGCACTTTTCATTTTTGATTGAAAACCTGATGGATATGTACCATGGTCATCTGCACGATGATTATCAGGCGTGGGCAAATCCTCGGCTAGAAAATTTGGTGACCGAAGGAGGCAATGTGACGGCGGAGTACGCGGCGGAAAGTTATTACCGCATCGACAAAATTTGGTCGGTGATTCAGCTGTTCATGCCCTCTACCCGTAAGCTGCACCCGGAGCCCCTCCACGTTAGCTATCGCTATCCCCATTGGCATTCCACCTTGGGCAAGGAGTTTGTGATTTATTGCCTGTTTTGTCCGGTGGGTCCCCAGCGCACCAAAGCATATTTGATTCATTTCACGTCCCTACAGGCGTTTTGGCGGTTGCATAAGCTACCAGTGCCGTTCCGCCGCTGGGTAAAAAATCGCTTGTTTAATGCGGCGAAGGGCATGCTGGAGGGGTTGGTGCGCCAGGATGTGCGGGCGATCGCCCAGGAGCAGCAAGCATACTTGGACAATCCCAGCCGTCGCGGTCCTGAATATAATCCTGCCCTGTCCGCCGTTCAGCGCTTAATTCGCGAGCGAGCAGCATCGGCTTCGATGGATGCCAAGTCGGCGGGGGAGAGAGGGATCGCTGAAAAGTCCATCACTTCAACAGCGGTTGCCCAGGAAATCGTGATGGAGCAGCAAATGGATATGCAGTAACGGATGGGATAAGTAGACGACGTAAATAAACGTACACTTCGTAATGCTACCTCTAGCGGCGAGGACAAAAGCAAGCGGGTAAAATTAAAACGACGAAAAATTTTCGGTGGTTCTAGGAACTGTCATTAACTAGGTTTCAACACCAAGAGCTGAAAGGGGTTTAGCCCCCAGGTTCTTCTGTTCTAGAGGATGCGTACCTCCTGCTATGTATCGCTTCTGGAGACTAATGGCTTACATGCTCCCTGACCACGAACCTTTGCGCTGAAAGTTGGTGCCTGAACTGGGAGTTCACCGTAAAATTACGCAATAGGTCTGGAATCATAACGTCTGCGGATTGCCTGAGTTTTCACCAACCTGCCTCGCCAATCCATTTTGTTCATCGTCTCACCCGTCGCCGCCCCGTTTTAAGCCCATGAGCCATTGCCTCAATCCCCGTTGCGAAAGCCCCAAAAACGACAAAACTGACAAAGCCTGTCGGAGCTGTGGGGAAACGTTGATGCTGCGTGGACATTATCGAGCGGTGCGACCGTTAGGGCAGGGGGGCTTTGGCAAAACCTATTTAGCAGTGGATCGCGATCGCCTGGATACTCCCTGCGTGATTAAACAGTTCTCCCCCCGGGTGAAAACCCGCGCTGCGCTGAAAAAATCCATTCGCCTATTTAGCCAAGAAGCCATCCGTCTGCGAGATTTGGGGGAGCATCCGCAAATTCCCAGTTTGTTGGCCTACTTTGAAGACAACGGTCGCCTGTATTTGGTACAGGAGTTTATTGCTGGTCCTAATTTGCTCCAGGAATTTCACCGTAACGGCCCTTTTAGTGAGCAGCAAATTTTGCGCTTATTGAACGATATGCTGCCGGTGTTGGATTTCATTCACGACAAAAGCGTCATTCACCGGGATCTGAAGCCAGACAATATTATTTGCCGCAAAACCGATGATCGCTATGTGGCGATCGACTTTGGCATTGCCAAGCAGCTAGATCCGGAGGGGGGCGGCAAGCCGGGCACCAAAATTGGTACCGAAGGTTACTCCCCCATTGAACAGTTGCGAGGTGGGCAGGCGTATCCCGCCAGCGATCTTTATAGCCTGGGGGTGATTTGCATTTTCTTGCTTACTGGCGTTCCTCCTGATGAGTTATATAATCCGCTGACGGGGCACTGGCCTTGGCGAGAGCAGCTGGCTCAGTGGAACGATACGGTCAGCTTGGAAGAGCTGCACGGAGGCGGAGACCCTGCCAGCACTTCCAAGGAAGGGGCAAAACACACCTTTGCCCAAATGCCTGTAACCACTGGCATTAGCGAGCAGCTGGGGTTGCTTTTAGACAAAATGCTGGAGCAGGCGGTGCGCGATCGCTACCAAAGTGCCCAGGATGTAATGACTGATTTACAGGCTATTTTGACGGTGCCTGCGTCTTAAGTATTAGTGGGATCTGCGCCGCCGGGAGGCTGCTCTAACCCAAATTTATCGTGGATGGCTTTGACGGCCTCTTTGCCGCGATCGCGCCCAATAACGCAGCTCACCTTGATGGCCGACGTGGTGATGGTGTGGATATTAATGCCCCGATCCGCCAGGGCTTGAAACATTTGAGCCGCCACCCCCGGACGAGCGGCCATGCCCATTCCCACAATGCTCACCTTGGCAATTTCCCGGCTAACGGCGATCGCCCCCCAGCCTTCCTCTGTGGCCATTCCCCTTAATCGCTGGGTGGCCGTGTCCACATCACTTTCCGCCAGGGTAAAGGCAATATCGCGGGTGGGCACGCCGTCCTTGGTTTCCCGCCGCTGGGACTGAATAATCATATCCACGCTAATGCCGTCTTCCGCCAGCTTTTCAAAGACTTGGGCCGCCATTCCCGGCCGGTCTGGCACCTGGCGAATGGCAATTTGACTTTGCTTGGCATCCAGTGCCACCCCACAAACGGGGGCGAGATTAGGATCATCCTCTAGCAGCGGCGGCGTATCCTGGGCTGGATCTTCCAGGTCAAAAGCTTTTTTCAGGGCCGCTACGGCGCGATCGCACAGCTCTTGCAAATCCGTTTCCCCACTGGTGGGACCGATAATGCAGCCCACCTGCACCTCCGACGTGGAAATAATTTCAATATTCACCCCCGCCGCGGCTAACGTGGCAAACATTTTCGCCGCCACTCCCGGTCGCCCAATCATCCCCGCGCCGCAAATGCTCACCTCCGCCACCGAACGGTCCGCGCTCCACACCACGCAGCCATCGTTCCCTTTTGGCTGAAGCGCCGCCGCTAAGCTTTCCGTCAAAACCTGCGTCTGATCCGCCATCGGTTCCCGCACCGTAAAGGCAATATCGTTGGTGTTGCCCGCGTGGATGGACTGGACAATTTGGTCCACGGAAACCCCCGCATTGGCTAGCTCACCAAAAATCTGAGCAGCAATACCGGGGCGGTCCGGCACGTGCAATAAATTCACCTGAGCCTGGTGAATGTCGTAGCGAATGGCGTCCACGGCGCGGGAAATTTCTAGGTTTTCCAAGGAACGATTCCCCACCGCCGCCGATCGCACCCAGGTGCCTGGATCATCAGTCCAGCTAGATCGCACCACCAAGGACATGCCATAGTTCCGCGCAATTTCCACTGCCCGGGGATGGAGGACGCTGGCCCCCAAGCTGGCCAGCTCCAGCATTTCATCGCTGGTGACCGCCGCCATAAGCTGTGCCTCCGGCACAATACGCGGATCCGTGCTTAAAATCCCCGGCACGTCCGTGTAAATTTCACAGTGATCGCCCCCCAGAGCCACCGCTAAGGCCACCGCCGACGTGTCCGATCCGCCCCGCCCCAGGGTAGTAATTTCAAATTCATTAATGCTGTCGTCACCGCTGGAAATGCCCTGAAATCCCGCTGCCACCACCACATTGCCCCCGTCAAGGCACCGCTTTAGACGCTCCGTTTTGATTTTCAAAATCCGAGCGCGACTGTGGGCCGCCTCTGTGGAAATACCAATTTGCGCCCCGGTCATGGACACTGCCGGCTGCCCCAACTCTTGCAGCGCCATACTGACCAGAGCGATGGACACCTGCTCCCCCGTGGACAGCAGCATATCCATTTCCCGGCGGCTGGGATTATCGGTAATTTCATCGGCCAGCGCCACCAGGGTGTCGGTGGTTTTGCCCATGGCCGATACCACCACCACCACTGAATGTCCCTCGGCAACCGTTGCCTGTACCCGCTGGGCCACTGCCTTAATCCGGTCCACTGACCCAACGGAAGTACCGCCAAATTTTTGGACAATTAACGCCATAGTTGTGGAAACGCTGAAGTGGATAGAGTTGGGATTTGGGAAGTCTAAAGGCTTGAAAAGCCAGAAACATAACCTAGCCCTTGGGAAGATTATCATCCCGTCGCAAACCACCCCTGCGCCATTGGCTGGCACTTTAGGATTTGTTAGCTACTAAAATAGTTGGTCGCCAAAATCAGCTCGTCCATTACGGTATGGTCGACGCTTGCATGGGTAGAACAGTTAGCGATAACAGTTAGCGATCGCTGAGGGACATCGTTCGCAATCGTAGACAAAGCCAATGGTGGGGATTCAGCTTCATGACGTGTTGTCAGCGTTATCGTCCCACTGATAACCTAGGGATGAGGGCGTGTGTTCAGTTAAAGGTTAGGACCTGCACACCGTGGGGAGTACACGATCTTTTAAGTCGAAAAATACTAGAGACGTACCCCCCTTAGTCGCCATTGGGTTTGAGATTTAACTGCTCACAGCCCTCAGGTTCCAACGATCACTCAGGCGATCGCCCGAAAAAATCGATCTTTTGCATTCACATGCAGCACCCCAGTTACGGGCAACTGGTTTTGATGGCGATGCGGCATATTCCCAGTGCCCTCTCTGCACCTATCTCCCGCAGCCTCATCTTCACCACCTCGGACGCCAGACTGAATGCCAGACTGAATGTAATAGCTCTTCTCCCGAGGCTTGGGATTGACGGGAATCAATACCTTTTTGCGATATTCTCGGCGCACCTGGGCCATGGTTGTGGGTAGCACGCCCACCAGCATGGCCAACGCGGAGTCGGGCACCTCTTTGACCGCACTGGGACTAAACAGTCCTTCCAATCCTTGCAACAGTCGTCGACAGCGGTCCACCGGCTCTTGCATTCCGGCAATCCGCCCCAGCCACGTTACCCAGTGACTACGCTGACGGTAGGCATTGGCGGTGGCGATTGAATCGGCTAGGGGTAATAATAGCGGCGAACCCAGGGCAAAGATTTGGGTGTAAGGAGCCTCCGCTGGGCTGTAGGCGATCGCTCCAGGACCAATAAATTCAGCGTAAAACTCGTAGCAAACGATTAACCCTCCCACCTGACTTTGATCCACCACTAACCGGCAACTGTCGCCGTTGGGCGCCTCAAAACTATCGTCAGAAAAACCGCCCCGTGGTTTCTCATTCGAAATCGTAAAATTTTGACCGCTAGCTAAACAATTTTGGGAAAATTGGCCGCCATGCAGCAAGTCATTCGATTGCCGACCATTCAAATGCTGACTTAACAAACGCTGATGTAAAGTTTGACTCAATTGCCCATCAGGATTTGTTCTCCCATCGAAAGCGCCGCGCCCAGAAACAGTAGACATAAAAGATCACCCGTGACGAAGTTAGTGCCGTACCCCTTAAGATGCACACTGGAAAACCAGATAAAAGGGGCAAACGGTTTATCCTCTCACCGTCGCTACTGCTTACAGCATTGATGTCATGGAAATAACAATGACCAATTTACTGACGCTTTAGTGGTTTCTGGAGTTTGAATATCAAAACGTTGACAATACGCTTTAGAACGCTTCAGATTGGGCGATAGCATTTCAGGGAATTTAGAGTTTATAAGATTCGGTAGAGCCTTATAAAACCCACCTAAAAAACATTGCCGTACCGTTTTTCCAAAGGTATCTGGTCAGTTGTTCAAACCCGTTCGACGGAGTGAGGATCCGTATTTTCAAGTTACAGTTAAGGGCTTGAAAACAGGAAGGTAAAGGCGTTAGATACTAATGGCGATCGCAAAAATAAAAGAAAGTTTGCACTTTGCGTTTGATTTTGGGCGAATTTTGCTTTTACGCAAGTGCTTTTACGCAAGTATTTAATGTCTACACACTCAGCACTTACATAAAAACGCCAGCTATCTAATGCCGTGGAACCCAGGGCAAAAGGCAAGACATAAGCCGGGTTCTGTTCCTGCGGCTCTACCTAAGCAGAAGTCCAAATTTGCATCTGGAACCTCTAAAGGCAGAACCGCGGGGTGATTATCCATCTGGGACATTCGTTACCGAACACCTCAAGCGGTACACACAAACGGGACGGGAAAAAGATCAACCCTTGTCCCTCGACCTTGCTCCCAGTCGGGGTTTACCGAGCCAGCACCTCTCGATGCTGCTGGTGCGCTCTTACCGCACCTTTGCACCCTTACC
>CALGDE010000008.1 GCA_937883785.1 uncultured cyanobacterium | reverse complement strand
TGGCGATTCTGCATTGCGCGGTGCTTCAGATTTACTTTATAAACTAGCTCTGAGGAGCCATGGGCTGGCGGTGATTGATGGCGTAGTGAGCGCCGCATTCCTTGACCCATTCCTGGGTTTCGGGGCGGGAGGCGGTGGCAATAATCGTTAAATCGGTGGTGGCCCTAAGGATTTGGATGGCGATAGAACCGACGCCGCCCCCGCCGCCAATAATCAAAATGATGTCGCCCCCTTGAACAGGAGGGCACCTTACGCCTAGCCGGTCAAACACCATTTCCCAGGCGGTGATTGCCGTTAGGGGCAGAGCTGCGGCTTCCGCATCGCTTAGGCTGCTGGGCTTGCGACCCACGATGCGTTCGTCTACCAAGTGAAATTCGCTATTGGTACCCGGTCGAGCGATGGAGCCCGCATAAAACACCGCATCCCCGGGCTTGAAATTTTGGACGCCCGGTCCCACAGCTTCCACAACGCCAGCGGCATCAAACCCCAGCACCTGCCACTCGCCATCCGGTGACTTTGCCTGGCGCAGCTTGGTGTCCACTGGATTGACCGAAACAGCGTTGACCTTTACTAGCAAATCGCGATCGCCTGGCGTGGGCTTCTCCAGGGTGATGTCCTGGAGGGCGTCTTCACGGTCAATGGGACCAGAGGCACTGTAAGCCACTGCTTTCATCGCTGACTCCTTTTGAGCTTCGCTCTGCTTTTGACCTTCTCAGCATAATCATTCAGATTTATAGGGGCAATTGCCTTTAAGTTGAAGATACTGTTCACAAATACTGAATAATCACTGTGCGATACGACTGGGAATGACCAAAATCGACGATATGGTTCTGTTTGTTCAGGTCATCAAAGCTGGGGGATTGGCGGCGGCAGGGCGGCAGCTTGGGTTGTCTCCAGCGAGTATGACGGCGCGGATTAAAAAGCTGGAGGCTAGATACGATGCCCGTCTGATTAATCGCAGCACTCGAAGTATTTCCCTGACGGACGCTGGACATCGCTTTTACGAGGCGTGTTTGCAGGTAGTGGCGGATGTGGAGGCAGCGGAATCCGTTTTGCTGGCGGGAAAACAAGATTATGCGGGACCGTTGAAGGTGACCGCGCCTTCAGATTTTGGGCGGCAGTTTGTGGCTCCAGCGATCGCCCAATTTGTAGACCAATACCCGCAGATTCAGCCCTATCTGCACCTGGGCGATCGCACGGTCAATTTAATTGAAGAGGGGTTTGATTTAGGAATTCGCTACGGCAATTTACCCGACAGTAGTTTGATGACGCGATCGCTCGATGCCAATAATCGACGAGTGCTTTGTGCTTCTCCAGACTATTTAGAAAAGCATGGAACCCCTGAGCAACCAGAGGATTTAGAGCACCATAACTGTCTGGTGATGGAGCGATTTGGCGAGAAGCTGAACCAATGGAAATTTCAGTCAGCCAGCGGGCAGGTGACGATTCGAATTAATCCCGCGCTGATGGGAAACGATGGCGCTCTAATTCGTCAGTGGGCCGTTTTGGGAAAAGGGATTGCGTTGAAGTCAATTTGGGATATCAAGCAGGATTTAGCGGCAGGGCGGCTCGTCAAGGTTCTTGATGGTTACGTGGTGGGTGCCTACGCCGGAGATGAGGAAAAGGTGGGGCTACAAATCATCTATCCCAGCCGTCAGTATTTGCCTCGGCAAGTAGCTGGCTTTATCGACTTTTTCACCAGCTATTTATCCGAGGCAAACGATCAGCATGACGTACTAACTGACGGCTTTTATTCTTCGTAATCGGACAGGGGAGCGCAGGAGCACATTAGGTTGCGAGCATTCTCGACTACTCCTCATAAAATTATGGTGTCCCATGAGGCTAGTATGCGGCAGAATATGCCCAGCTCGAACCGTACACCAACTTTAAAGGTACGAGGAAGTGGCCTTAATTACGATTGAGATTCACTTTCTAGGAATCTGACTAGGTCGGAAGAAAACTGCTTGCGGCGTATGATTTCTCGAATATCTAAACTGCTATACTGCTTTGACTTTGCAACAGACTCAATAATCTCAAGAGATTGCTCAAATAGCTTCAGACACTTTCTCGAATCCTGTAAATCTTCAACAATTTTTAAACAGTAATCCCTTGTTTTTTTTCCTTCTCTTGAAGGAGGAGGATTGATTCCATGCACTAAAATTATCGCCACCATTGACACGTGGTATGCGTATTTTCGGTACTTCGACTTAATTTTCCCTTTCTTTACAAGGTCTTGAAACAAGTGACACGTTAGGCAGCTTGTGTAATAAGGGTAAAAACTATGACTCTCAATAAAAATTTTATCCTTGTTCGTCTTCAAAAGTTCTCCATAGTATCGATGAGTACTATGAGGGCTCCTAAGAAATGACGAAATAAAACACTTAATTTGATACGTGACAGATACAATCTTGTTTTTCTTGATGTTTGAGAATTGGCTATCGTATTGCTTTGAACGTCTCTCGTAATAAAGCCTGCAACTCTCATCTTTATCGTTTGAGAAGCTGCCATAAAACTCTTCAAGCTCTTTTTGAAAAGGCTGAAGAGATAGAAAAGCTTCGACCTTAACTTCTGTTTGCCTATTCGTGGCTTTAATTATACGGTTTGTAACTTCTTCGTTGCTAGTTACAATTAACTTGACCGGTAGATAAATACTAGGATCCAGTTCATTTCGATTTTCGTAGATAATATGACTAGTTTGGCACCCGTTCACAATTTGGAAGTCTCTTATTGTGAATGTAAAACCCGTCTTTTGGACTGACTTCGCTACAATAGTGACGCCATTATTCAAGAAGACAAAACTGTCTTTTATTGATGGAGATTCTAAAGTTTTACTGATTTCACGATTTACAGGATTATCTCCCTGGAAATCGCGAACGTTATCATAAAATAAGCTCTTTAGAAGAGTTCCATCTTGACTACATATCAGCTTTAAATATTCATTACAAGGCAGTATTCCGATATAAGCTTCACTTACACCATCTACTTGTGGAATAATCGTGTGCCTCTCAAACTCTATTTGCTTGTCTACCTTATTTTTCAGCTCTTTATATATTGTTTTGAGATGGTCAGAATCTATAGGAAAGAACTCGACCAGATTCTTTTCAAAGAGATTTGTATCTTCAAGTTTCTTCTGTTCCGCCTGTATTCTATGTAGGAGATTTAAATCATCTTGCCAGCTTCCAGTAGTGACATAATACATGGAGCAAGATGGGTTGCCGTCAAAGTCAATTGAGTGATTGTCATATAAATAATCGGCTAGCTCCTTTAAAGCTTTGATCTCTTCATTAGCTGCTTTAGGCAGAGGCTGATTACTAAAAAAACTTCCAACTCCAAACATAAAGTTTCCTATTTCTCCTGCGTCGAACTTACTTGAAGTTTTGGACTGGATGAAAATAAACTTTACTTCTAATCGACGCGACTTACTTTTTAATTCGTCAACCTCTTCTCTTGAGAAGACTAAATTGTCGTTAACTACGATACCAACTCCATCGAGGGCCATGTCGCCGCCACCGCCAACTGTCACGTCATCGACTTCAAATCGCTCTGAGTGTAAACGTGAAAATATGCAGTGATTCACAAATCGCTCGAAAAGCTCACTCTTTCCAAGGTTTCCAGGATAGTCATATTCTTGCTGAAAGTCTTTGACATAAGACTCTATAACTCTATCCATACGATTAGACTCAGAAGTTTATGACATCTCACCTTATGCCTGATCCACCCAATTCTTTGTGTGATTAAAGATTCATTTAATCTTTGTTCGCTTTCAATATTTAGGTTTTCATCAGTGTGTGGTTACGTTTTGTTGATATGGGGTGAGAGGCTTGTTCAGTGAGAAATGACAAGTTTTTTTATGTCTATATACGAGCCCGGGGAGTTCCTCAGGCTTAGGGGCTCCTACTAATGAGTATTCCTTTGAGTGCAAGAGGCTTCTAGTGCAGAATCAAGTATAAGAATGAAGGCTTCCCATCTACGGGAAATCTATGGTCCGCCATGTTTTAATCAATCACCACCAACCCTAAAATTTGAAGCTGACGCAAAACTAATCCTCGTAGTCAGAGAGGGGAGCGCAGGAGCACATTAGGTTGCGATCGCCATAGGCATTATCCACTCGACCCACCGTTGGCCAGAATTTCGACTCGCGAGTCCAAGGGGCAGGGTAGGCGGCTTCTTCGCGGCTATAGGGGCGATCCCAGTTCGATTGCAGCAGCACTTCGGCGGTATGGGGAGCGTGCTTCAGGGGGTTATCCTCGGCGGTGAATTTGCCGGTGGCGATCGCCTCAATTTCCTGACGAATAGCAATCAGCGCATCGCAGAACCGATCAAGCTCCCCCTTTGATTCACTTTCCGTTGGCTCCACCATCATGGTTCCCAGCACAGGCCAGGAAACCGTTGGAGCGTGGAAGCCATAGTCCATCAACCGCTTAGCAATATCGTCCACCTCAATACCGTGGAGTCGCTTCACCTCCCGCAGGTCGATGATGCACTCGTGGGCTACCAAGCCAGACTCGCCGCGATAAAGCACCGGGAAATGGTCATCGAGGCGCAGAGCAACGTAATTGGCGTTAAGGATGGCAGCTTCAGTGGCGGCGGTCAGACCTTCCGCGCCCATCATTTTGATATACATCCAGGAAATGGGCAGGATGCTGGCGCTACCCCAAGGAGCAGCAGACACCATGCCGCTTTGATTGTCAGATTCGCCCAGCTCGGTTTTCGGCAGGAAGGGCACCAGGTGGGAAGCGACACCGATGGGACCAACGCCGGGACCGCCACCGCCATGGGGAATACAGAAGGTTTTATGCAGATTCAAATGGCATACATCGGCACCAAAATCGGCGGGGCGACACAGACCCACCATGGCGTTGGTGTTGGCTCCGTCCATATATACCTGCCCGCCGTAGCTATGGATTAGCGAGCAAATACTTTTGATGGTGGTTTCAAATACGCCGTGGGTGGAGGGATAGGTGACCATCAGCGCCGCCAGGTTTGCCGAGTGTTTGGTCGCCTTTTCTTCCAAATCCCCAAGGTCAATATTGCCTTGGTCGTCGCACTTCACCGTGACCACCTTCATCCCCGCCATTACAGCGCTGGCGGGATTGGTGCCGTGGGCGGAGGTGGGAATTAGGCAAATGGTGCGATCGCCATCCCCCCGCGATAAGTGATAGTCCCGAATCGCCAACAGCCCCGCATATTCACCCTGGGAACCGGCGTTAGGCTGCAACGAAATCCCCGTAAATCCAGTAATCTCCGCCAGATCATGCTCCAGTTGCCGACACATAATCTGATATCCCTGGGCGCGATCGCGGGGAGCGTAGGGATGGATATTGGCAAACTCCGGCCAGGTCACCGGAATCATTTCCACAGCAGCGTTGAGCTTCATGGTGCAAGATCCCAGGGGGATCATGGACTCATTCAGCGCCAGATCTTTCTTCTCAAGCCGGTGCAAATAGCGCATCAGCTCCGTTTCCGAGTGGTACTGATTAAAAACAGGCTGCGTTAAATATTCAGTTTTGCGTTCAAAAGACTCTGCCAACGCTAAATTCTGAGCATCCAGCAACTTGTCAAAGGTCCAGGGAAGCTCGCTTGACTTTGCCAAGACGCCCATCAGTTCAGCCCAAGTTTCCAGAGTGACTGTCTCGTCTAGGCTGATGGCGATCGCCCCATCCGGCAAATAATGCAGGTCAATGCTTTGGGCTTCCATCGCTGCCCGCAGCAACTCTACCGATGTATAAGGCGAATTTTCCGTCACCCGAAAGCGAGCACAATCGAACACGGGACGGGGAGCCACTTCGTAACTTAGCTTTGCCAATCCTTCCCGCACCGCCAGAGTCATCAATCGCACCCGATTGGCGATCGCCCGCAGCCCTTCAGGGCCGTGATAAATCCCGTAAGCTGCCGCCATTACTGCCAACAAAACTTGCGCGGTACAAATGTTGCTAGTGGCTTTGTCCCGGCGAATATGCTGCTCGCGAGTTTGCAGTGCCAGCCGCAGGGCAGGCTTCCCTTGACCATCTTGAGATACGCCAACGATACGACCAGGAATTTGTCGCTTATAGCGATCGCGCGTAGCAAAGTAAGCCGCGTGAGGACCGCCATAGCCCAGGGGCACCCCAAAGCGCTGAGAACTGCCCACCACCACATCCGCATCCCAATCTCCCGGCGGGGTCAGCAACGTCAGCGCCAGCAAATCCGCCCCAACTATCATCAAAGCCTTAGCGTTATGAGTGGCGGTCACTAGCGATCGATAATCCTCAATCGTCCCCGCCGTATTGGGATATTGCACATACACCCCAAATACAGGCGAAGTACCATCACTAGCCCCAAAATCCCCCTCCACAAACTCTCGCCAATCGCCAATCACCAGCTCAATATCCAGAGGGCGGGCACGGGTCTTCAACACCTCTAAAACCTGGGGATGACATTGCCGATCCACCAAAAACCGATTCGCCCCCTTCACCTTGCACGCGCCGTAAGCCAAACTCATTGCCTCCGCCGCCGCCGTGCCCTCATCCAACAGCGACGCGTTGGCAATATCCATCCCCGTCAAATCCGCCACCATGGTCTGGAAATTCAGCAGCATCTCCAGCCGCCCCTGGGCAATTTCAGCTTGATAGGGCGTGTAGGCGGTATACCAGCCAGGATTTTCCAAAATATTGCGCTGAATCACCGGCGGCGTAATGCAGGGGTAATAGCCCGTTCCGATATACGAACGCCACACTTGGTTCTGATTGGCGATCGCCCGCAGCTCTCCCAAAGCCTCCGTCTCGGTTTTTGGCGGGGCTAAGTTGAGCGATCGTCCCAGCCAAATATCCTGAGGAATCGTCTTGGCAATCAGCTCCTCGGTACTGCTCAACCCCAACGCCGCCAGCATTTCTCCCTGCCCTGCGTCACTAAGACCAATATGCCGCCGCTGGAAATTGCCGGTCTTTGTTAGGACAGCCAGGCGATCGCTTGTGATCTTTTGTATCCCGTCGTTGCCATTGCCATCCCTTCCCCCATCGCCCATTCCATTGGACGCCCCATTTACAGCGGTCTTACTGCCAACAGCGCCATCAGCATCGACACCATTGATCCCCAGGTCGCGGGTCAAGTTTGAACTAGGACTCATAGTCTAAAGCAGTGATATTTAAGGAAGCACAAAGGAAGCAGACGATTCTCTCTCAGGTTAAACCGAACAAATTGAATCCGGTCTGCGTCCTTTACACCAGGACATCTTCAGCTTTTTGAGCCCATCGTCGATCCATTATTTATTCTGCAAAATGGGCTGGGTAGAATAGACCTGTAGTCCACGAACTGTTTCACACACCCAACCCAATATTCTGTGGCCTCTGCGTGAACACCACGCATAATCGGTCGGAGAAAATAGCCGGTGATTCCTCAACGTCTTCTATGGCTTCATTGTTCTCTAAAAATTCATGGGAACCAACCGCCACTCCCCCTCGTCACTGGGGGAATGAAGCTTGAAACGGCATTTTGTCGATACATCCTATGAGCTACTCCGCACCCGCTTGGTCCAGGATTGAGGGCGCTCTTCCTCAAATCCCTGTGTCCCCGGAAACCCTATCCAATACGGACCTAGTTCTGCGATGCCAAAGTGGTCTGAAACCAGATCAGGCAGCGTTTTCTGAACTATTGCGCCGTTACCATTCCCACGTTGAGCGGGTGCTCTACCATTTGGCTCCTGATTGGGGCGATCGCGCTGACCTAGCTCAAGAGGTTTGGCTACGGGTCTATCGCAGCATTGCTCGGTTAAAAGATCCTGAAAAGTTTCGCGGCTGGCTTAGTCGTATCGCCACAAACTTGTTTTACGACGAGTTGCGCAAGCGTAAGCGTCACCGCCGTCCGCTGTCCTTAGATGCAGCGAAGCACGCCGACGGTAGCCCCATGGACTGGGAAATTGCTTCCGATGCGCCGGGTCCTTCTGAAGAACTCAGCGCCCAGGAGTTTTACGAACAGCTCCAGTTGGCGATCGCCGACCTGCCCGAAACCTTCCGCACCACCATTATTTTGCGGGAAATCGAAGATCTGCCTTACGAGCAAATTGCTGAAATGACCGGCGTTTCCCTTGGCACCGTCAAGTCTCGCATTGCCCGAGCCCGCCAGCGTCTACAAGGGCAGCTAAAGGGCTACGTCGGTCAGTAGTAGATGGGCGGCTTGAGTGGGCAGCTCCGTCGAGTTCGAGTCTTAAGGCAAACATTTTTAAGGCAAGCATTTAGCTATTTATTTCAACGCTAATATTGCAGCAATAAATTGTTGAGTTCTCCTTAAGGTTATGCCCCAAGCCAAAAGCCCGTTAGTTAACTCGTCAGAAACTTTCCCAAGCGTTTTTCCCAGTCTCAACAACCAATCAACGGTTTAACATAGGAGACATAGGGGGTGATTTAAACATGAAAAAAGCAAATCATTCACATCAGTCCGATTCAGGTTCAAACGAATTTATGCCCTGGGAAAACTCAGAGCATGAACAAAGTAGTTTTCAATCTTTGGGTGACGAAATGGGTAACGGAGAGAATGCCGTTCCCCTTGAGCAGTTTGAGCTGGTCAGCGCCTATTTAGACAACGAAGTGACGGCTGAAGAGCGACTTCAGGTGGAGCGTTGGTTGGAAGAGGATACCAAGGTTCAAGCTCTGTATGCTGACCTGGGCGGTATTGGCGAGTCTTTGAAGCAGGTACCCGTACCGATTGCTTGCTCCGCAGAGGAAACGCTGGCGGCGGTGATGGGTAAGGTTCAGAAGCGACAGGCAAAACGCCGAGCCTGGGGTGGTTCTGCGATCGCCGCTGGCTTGGTAGTCGCGATTGGTTCCGTTTTTGTGGGCATGCGACAGCCTGGTATGCAGTTTGCCCAAGGCGATTCCAACAATGGGGAATCTAGCCCGACCAGCTCCCTTCAAATTGCCAGTTCTCCTGGTCCGTCAGAGGATATTGCCGACACGGCAGCGGTGGACGAGCCAATTCTGGAGCGAGCCTTAATTTTGGAATAGCCTGGGCTGAACTATGTGTGGTCTCGACAATGCGGGGTTGACCACGGCGGCGCTGTTAGAACCAAATTTGAGAATGTTGAAATGCCTCTAGGCTTTATCCTAGGGGTATTTTTTTAGAAATATTGGCAGACTTTTCTATGGCAACTTTCGAAGCAATGCTTGAGGCAACGTGCCAAGTTCCCAGCATTATGGCGATCGCCCTATCCGGCGAAGCATTGGAGTGGCTGACGGTTTTTGGATATGTGGCTTTGGCTGCGATCGCTTGCTGGGGAGCGATGTTCTCGCCCATCAACCGCAAGTAACATTAACCACACAACACCGAGCCAGCAATTCAGGATCTAATAAACCCTCTGCCCGCCACTCTTCCTTGATCTGCTGCAGTCGCCACTTTGTAGGTTGTTAAAATACTGACTAAAGGTTTTAAACAGCGTACGATTCCTCTCTAGAAACGGGTAATCTAAGACAGCGCCAGTTTGTGTGGCTTGTACCTGTGCACCTTGAAGTGTTCCCTTTCAACAATATCCTTGAGTCTCCTCAAGGGAAAAGGCATACTTGGGATGGAGATTAGAAATTTCCGTTTCACCGCAGGTTACGACCAGCCGACAATCTATCAAGCTTGCTGTAAACTCCAGCCAGCTTATGGTGTTTAAATCCGCAATGCGGGGCAGGGGCTCTAATCGGGCTAAGTCGCTAGCGGCGCCAGTGAGCAAGGGTGCCATTTTTTGCTAAACCGTGGAGCAACCTATGAGCCAGGTTTCCAAAAAGAAGCCAAAGCAAAAGTTGATGGTGGTTGATGACGAGCCAGACAACCTAGATTTGCTCTTCAGAACCTTTCGTCGCGATTTCAAAGTTTACAAGGCAGAAAGTGGATTTCAAGCCTTGGATGTTCTGGAAGCTGAAGGAGAAATGGCGGTTATTGTGACCGACCAGCGGATGCCAGGAATGAATGGCACCGAGTTCCTCAGCAAAACCGTTGATCGCTACCCAGATACAGTACGTATTATATTAACTGGCTACACCGATGTAGACGACCTAGTGGGAGCTATTAATTCCGGTAAGGTTTATCGCTACATCACCAAACCTTGGAGCCCCGACAATTTAAAGGCCACAGTGCTGGGTGCCGCTGATGCCTATCGAGTGCTCAAAGGACGCACCAATGAGCTCAATCGAGCCCTGCGCCAAGAATCTTTGCTTAACGACATGATGGCGGCGATTCGAGGATCATTAGATTACGACAGCATGTTGCGGACGATCGCAGAAACCCTCGGTCGCAATTTCCAAACCAAGCGCTCTGTGATCCAGGCCGCCCAAGGGGGAAAACCCACCGGCAAACTGGTAGAGGGATT
The DNA here is from genome assembly GCA_937883785.1 of uncultured cyanobacterium. Lineage (GTDB taxonomy): Bacteria > Cyanobacteriota > Cyanobacteriia > CACIAM-69d > CACIAM-69d > CALGDE01. The sequence goes on along the minus strand of CALGDE010000008.1, from coordinate 10,672 downwards.
CGGGGATCAAGGCACTTCCCAAGGAAGCGGACAGGGTACTGATGGGGAAGGGTTACTACTAGATGCCAGTGCGGCGAGCGATTCCGACGGCACAGCTGACACCGCTGATCATGATCCCTATGGTGATCTTTTGGCAGAGGTAATCAAAAGTGGGCAGTATCAAAGCCACAGCAACAACGGCAAGTCTGAAGACGCTCCTGAGTCTGCCCTATTGGTACCTCTGGTTTATCAGCAGGAATGTATGGCGGCGGTGTGTCTGGTTAAGGACGAGAAGTCTTGGAGTCAAACAGACCAGCAAGCCATTGAGCAGGTGGCAGAACAGGCGGCACTAGCCCTGTCCCAGGCACGACTTTATCAGCGCATTGAAGCCCAAACGAATCAGTTGCGTTCGGAGCTGGAGGTGGCGCGACAGATTCAAGGGAATTTGCTGCGGCAGAAGTGGCCGACGGTGGATGGTTTGTCCATTGAAGCCCGTTGCAGTCCTGCTCAGGAAGTAGGTGGCGACTTCTTTGAGGTATTCTTACATCCGAAAGGAGATGTTTGGCTAGCAGTGGGGGACGTGTCGGGGAAAGGCGTTCCGGCGGCATTGTTTATGGCTAGTGCCATTTCGATTTTGCGACAGCAGCTTGCCCAAGCGGAGTCGCCTCAGCCTAACGACGTGGTGAGTCAGCTTAATCAAGGGCTAATTGAAAATTTAGTGGATAGCAATCGCTTTATTACGTTGGCGATCGCCCGCTATACCCCCTCTACCCGCGAGCTAGCCTACGCTAACGCTGGGCACATTTACCCTATGGTGTGGTCCCAGGCGGCGATCGCCAATGGTGATCCCCAGTCTGAGCCGAGTTACTTAAAGGTGCGCGGTGTTCCCCTTGGAATCTTGCCCGTTTGGAAAGCTAATCTGGGAACGCTGGTCCTAGAGCCAGGAGATGCCTTTCTCCTAGCCAGTGATGGCATCACGGAAGCGACAGTGGTAGGGCTGGACTCTGACCACCACAAAGGCGGCAATTCCAGTGCCAACAATGCATCTACGGCAGCCACATCAGGACATATGCTTCACCAAGCGGGCTTGTGGACGCTGCTGAAACAGCAAGCAAGTCGCCCCCTAAGCCTGGATCAACTCCTCGCTGACTTACACCGTTACGAAAAAGACCAGGAAGACGACCAAACCATTCTCTCCTTGGAGATTCTATAAAGTCCATGAGAACCGAGATTCAAGTTCCCAGCCGCCTAGAATTTTTAATCATTGTTGAACACTGGTTGCTAAGCTCCCTGGAAGTTGCCTTGGGAAGCAAAGTGGATTGGCCAATGCAGTCCAATCGTGTGCGGTTGGTGCTGGCTGAGGCTTACTCCAATGTGGTGCGCCATGCCCATCGCGATCGCCCCCACGTGCCGGTTCTGGTGCGTCTCAAGGTAGACGAGCGTACGATGAGTTTAGAAATTTGGGACCACGGCAGCGGCTTTGATCTGGAGGCGTATCTTCCCCCCGTACCTGAAGCTCGCCAAGAAAGTGGATATGGGTGGATGATTTTAAACCGGCTTATGGATCAGGTGGAGTATTCTCTACAGGCGGAAGGAAACCGAAATTGTCTGCGCATGGAAACATGCTTTCCCGCAAAGGTCTTAGAGGATGCGGTGGCATTCTAAAGATCAGCACCAAAATTCAAGCTAACGCCGCCATTTCCAATTCGTTCAAATTTGAACTTGATTTGCAGCAGCCAGCCGATTTCGTTGCCGCTGCGCAAACGAGGCAGCATGCTGCCATCGCCGGAAATATTTGAGAAATTTTCCTACGGACTCACCGGTTGCTGGGTTTCTGCCGCCGGAATCCTAACAGGTTCAGAGCTTGTATCAGCAGCTCCGCCTGAATAATAAGTTATGGCCATCGTTGGCAAGGACAAGGTCACAACGGCGATCGCCGTTCCAACACAATTGACAATTAGACCGGCGGGTAGGGGCGACGGAGGATCCTCGGATCGGGGAACGGAACCAGCGCTGTCCATAGGAGGAAAAAATAAGTGGAACGGTAGAGCGGAAGTAGAGAGTCAGTTTAAAACATTACTGAGCAAGCAACTAACAAGAAAAGCTGTTTAAATCAGTTGTTACTTCCAGCTATCGCAAAGGCTTATCTTTGTAAAACCCAACACCAAAGCATTTTCCAAATCGTTGACTAATCAACAGCAAATACCATTCGTTAACAGCATTTCGGATAACAATGACGCTGGCTTAGAGTCCAATGCAGAGTTCTAAACATTGTCCTCAGATCGTAGCAAGAGTTTTCCCAGGCAAGTGTTAGCCAGGTGTAATTCCTCTCGAATATTGGAATTCTTTACATTTGTAGTTGCATCACAGAATTCTAGTTAACTATGCTACTTTTCCACAAAAATAAAGCATTGAATCAGCGTTTTACCCGCGTTTAAATCGTCAGATTCTCGATCCCAATAAGTCTTTTTTCTAAACTTATTGGGGTCTAGTAAAGGAGTATGAGCCATAAGTGTCAGCAACCTTATGCAGCCAAGGATATACGCCCTGCAACAACACAATCATTCAGAGCCGAACTCTTCACGGTTCTGCTTTTGAGGTTAAGTTGCTCATAAACCCTATGATTCGCCCTGCTTTTGGGCAATCACAGCATAGAAAGGATCCGCCGTTGCCAGCCCAAACAGTTGGAAAATTGCCGGGGCGCTGCTGCTTTCTGCGATCGCCTCAGGAGTAGAAAAGCCTAACTTTCCCTCTTTCTCAACGCTAGCGAAATAGCTAGACACCAGCTTGACTCGCCCATCCTCGTCTCCGTCGCGCCAAGCTTGAATCGCTTTTTGAAAAAACATACGGTTGGAGAAGCTAACAATCGCAACGCCGCCAGGCTTAAGCACCCGGTGAATTTCGCTAAAAATGGCTTCTGGGTACTGAAGATATTGCACCGAAACCGTGTTGATAACAGCGTCAAAGCTATTGTTATCCAGGGGAAGCTCAGGGTTCTGGTTTAAATCCTGCACAAAAAAGTGATCCAGGCGAGGATTGCGCTTTAGCTCCGCCTCATTCATACCATGCCCTTCCACCGAAGCGTAAGAAACATCGTCAGGAAGATGGGACACCCAACTGCTCATTAGATCAAGAATGCGACCATTGGCAGGAAGCCGTTCCTGGTAAAGGCGAGTGAGGCGATCTAAAAAGCCCGTATCTACATGGGTAACAAAACGCGGCTGGTCATAAAAAAGACGATCAGCAGTGACATCTAACTTAGTACGTTGCTCTGGACGAAGACAGGTGCTGGTCATTGGAAGGAAATTAAGTCAGGAAATTGAAAACAGCCAAAAAATATTTGATCGCTAGCGTTTCAATAGGTTAACGAATTCTGCAAAGTGAAGGGGACAACAGCGATTTTGTTTTCTCGTCGCCCGCAGCAATTGACACTTTCGGGATATGTAACTGCGAACCTCCTTCAAAACTGCAAGAAGTGATCGGCTCAAAGCCGCACCTGCCAAAATACGCTTTAAATTCGCAAAGTTTACTCGGGACGACAAGGGGCTGTGCTCGTTAAACTTCAAACCCAACACTGAGGGAGGATACAGCCCTCGCAGTTGCTGGCTTTGAAACTTAAAGATGACCGCCCCTAAACTTCCTGACCAAATGGCGCAGCTGTATCGGAAAGCTTGAAGTTGAAGGCTGGGCATAGTGGAAGTCGGAGAAATTTCGTCGCCCTATTGGCTTTACCAACGCTTCGCGAACGACTCCGCCCAGAGCTCAACGACTTGTTTTTCAGATTTACGCAAAAGGTCCCTTCAATCCTGATCCGATATTCGGTCGCGGGGAAATAGTCCAAGGGAATTGCCACAGGGTTTGTTAACGGGTGAAGATCGGCGGCTTTCCCCTGCAAAAGCAAATGCAATTACCCGATACAATGAGCTTAGAATTCTGACTCCAGTGGAGCCCGACCCAGCCTACTGCTAACATCATGCATACCCAACGGGTTCTACGGGTTCCCACCCGAGGTAAATCCTTACACAACATCACCGCGCCTATCCGTGAAGTGGTGACTGAATCTCAGGTAGAGCTCGGGTTATGCTCGGTTTTCGTGCGTCACACCTCTGCTAGCTTGTTAATTCAAGAGAATGCGGACCCTGATGTATTAGCGGACTTAGAAACCTTTTTGGGGAGATTGGTGCCTGAAGGTGACGATTATCGTCATAGTATGGAGGCCCCGGATGATATGCCCGCCCACATTCGCACTGCTTTAACCCAGACTTCGGAGCAAATTCCGATCAGTCATGGGCAGCTTGCGTTGGGAACTTGGCAAGGGGTTTATTTATGGGAACATCGTCAGCGAGGTCAATCTCGTGATGTGGTGGTGCATATTGTTGGGGGTTAAAGGCATTATGGAGTTACGTTCAGTGGGTTGCAGTGCTGTCGCCTTGAAAAGAGGAGGATGCGGTGAGTAAGGTGTTAGTGGTCGATGACAGCCCAACTATGCGCAAAATGATTGCGGCATTGCTACAACAGCACGGTATGGCGGTGGCGGTGGCTCAAGACGGGCGTGAAGCTCAGAATCAGTTTGCATCGGTGCAGCCAGATTTGGTGATTACTGACATTGTGATGCCCAATATGAATGGCTATGAATTCTGCCGGTGGCTTAAGTCTGACTCGGCTCGTAAGCATATTCCAGTGGTGCTGTGCACCAGTAAGGCTGAGGAGTTTGACCGCTATTGGGGAATGAAACAGGGGGCTGATGCGTATATTGCTAAGCCGTTTCAACCCGATGAATTAATTGATACGGTAAGGCAACTCCTTCAATAGTTTTGCTTTCTTCTTTACTAATAACGTTGTAAAAAAATAACGCCGTCAAAAAAGCAATTCGACCCCGGACGATTCGACAGATTTTTCAGAGTTTTGAGTATCAATTTAGTGTTTTAATGCCTAAATTTCTTTCGGCTTTCCACTCAGTTTCAAATACGTTTTCTTATAGTAAGTTAGCCATTGGGGCTGCTGTTGCTTTGGCATCCACTGGTATTGGAGTTATGCCAGGGCGATCGCTGGCCCAAGCGGTACGTCCCTATACGCCCAACTTAAGTCCGCCGTCGATACAGCAGGATGGGTTGGCGCTGTTTGAAGAAGCGGGGCAGCTGGCTCAATTAGGGCGATATGAATTGGCTCTACCTCGGGCGAAAATTGCGGCACAGTTGCTGCCCGATGATGTGCGGTTGATGCGGCTTTTGGGGGGCTTGCTGTTGCAGCAGGGGGAGCTGGAACAAGCGGTCCTGACATTGGAGCGGGCAAAGGCGGCTGGCGAAGGAGAAGAGGCAAACACGGTGGTGTTGTTTGCCCTGGGATCAGCCTATGGGCAGCAGCGGCGCTATGAACTAGCGATCGCCACGTTAAACGAAGCACTGAAAGCAGAGCCGGACGAGTTGACGGGGCGCTTTGATTTGGGGAATGCGTACTGGATGACGGGACAATTGGACAATGCCCTGAAGCAATACGAGGAGATTTTGGATAAGGATGCGGAATTCTGGCCGGCGGTGAATAATATTGGGCTGGTGCGCTATGAGCAGGGGAATGTGGATCAGGCGATCGCCCAGTGGAAACAAGCACGAACGTTTAATGAAACGGCGGCGGAGCCCCAGTTGGCGATCGCCGTGGCCAATTATCGCCGATACAACTGCGCTAAAGTGCAAAATCGTTCGTCAGCGGTATGTCGAAATAGTATTGCTGAAGGGCGAACGGCGATTAATCGGGAGCCGCCTTATTCCACAGTGGAGCATTTGGTGTTGAATCTGTGGGGTAAGACGTTAATTGAGGATGCAAAAGCATTTTTCAATGATGCCCAGGTGCGATCGCTAATCAACGAAATCAACGGCACTGATTCCACTGGAGCACCCCCTAGCTTGACTCCGTAAGTTGAGTTTTTGGACTAAATGAATCATCACCTTTTGAAGCTGATTGGTGTGCACGTTCACCGTTCAAAGGTGGGTCCAAATAAATAGTTTGGGACGGGTAAGCAAACTCGATATTTCGACCCTTGAAGGCATCCCAAATGGCAAAATTGATTTGCTGGTGAATGTTCATATAGATAACGTAGTCGCTATCTAAAACGTAGTAAACCGTTTCGAAGTCCAGGCTGGAAGCGCCGTAGGAAGTGAAGTGCGATCGCACGAATTCGGTGTTTTCAATGGATTCAATAATTTCTTGAATTAAGCGGGGAATTTCTATCAGCTTTTCTCGCGAAGTGTCATAAATAACTCCCAGGGAAAACACCACCTGTCGCCGTTTCATTTCCTGAAAATTTTGAATTTTAGCGCTGGTTAAGTATTGGTTGGGAAAGATTAATTGTTCCCCAGAAATACTTTCTAGGCGGGTGGTTTTAATGCCGATATGCTTTACCGTTCCAGCATAGTCGTCCACGACAATAAAGTCGCCAATGGAAAAGGGTACGTCGAGAACAATGGCGAAATAGCTGAATAAATCCTGCAATAGTCCCTGGGACGCTAGGGCGATCGCAATACCACCAATTCCCAAGCTGGCCACTACGGCGGATAGGTCATAGCCTAAGTTCTGCAATAGAAAAACAGCGCCAACGGTCCAAATTACCACGCGAATTGCGGGCAAAATCAAATTGACTTTTACCCGATTTTTCTCTTTCTCCTCTTCGTTATATCGACTGGATGAATAATAAAACCCTAGGGAATATTCAATAAGCTGCTGAATACCTAAAATGCAGCAAATAGCCACAATAAAAGCGCCCACAAAATCCCTAGCGGTGGCTAACGTTTCATTGAGTTCTAAACTTTGTAAGCTGGCATAAACGATACCGAAATATAAAATGGGCAGCACCGTTAGGTCTAAAACCCTAACGAGCACATCGTCCCCTTTAAACCGAGTACTACGACTGAAACGACGAATGCGCCGCAGACCAAATCGATGGAATAGGCGCACAAGAATTAGACCCAAAACCAAGCTAATTAAAACAATTAAGTAGCTGCGTAGTGGATTTTCGAAATATTCTGTTCTTAAAACCCTATTGGCGGACTCAATAAAGTTACCCATGCTTTAGCTTCGCCTCTGACTTACGCTCCTTAAACGTACAAGGTTAGTCAACAACGAAGATCTCCCCAGGGTTGGAACTGTTTTAAAACCTAGACGCTCTCGGGTTTCTAATGCTTTCCGATGCTTTGATTTGGAGCCTAACTATGGCGTTGTGGCTGCCACCGTTTCAGGGGCCACTTCCTGAAACTGGATATTGTCTTGGCGGGGATCGGCGTAGGCTACCCGCAGGTTGAGGCGATCGCCCAACTCCACATCCCGCTTAAACCGCATCACCAGCTCCAACCCCAAATCCTCAATTAAAATGCTGCCAAATAGCTCATCCTCTCGAATCCAGCGCAGCACCAGCGCCGTCCAAATTTCATCCGAATGGCGGCGCAAATATTCCAGCGCCCAGTAGCGGTTGGTTTGACGCTCCACCAGCACCGCTTCGTAGGCGGTGGACCCAGTCATTTGCAGCAGCTCTTGCATTTCCTGGCTAGAGAACGGTAGCTCATCCCCCCGCAGGTGAGCCTTAATTTGGAAGTGGGTAATTAAGTCGTTATAGCGACGGATAGGGGACGTGGCTTGGGTATAAAAATCCAAGGCGAGGCTGGCGTGGCGGGCGGGGCTGATGGTGGTTTCGCTGCGGGGCATACACCGACGCAGGGCACAGGCACGCACGGGACCGGGGGGCAACAGCATAAGCTCCTCATCCGGCGGTAGCTCCGGCTGGGGCTGGGCTCGGAACGGCAGGGGGATTTCATTGCTCTGACCGTAGCGGGCGGCCACTTCCCCCACCAGAATCATCATTTCCGCCACCAAATACCGGGACGTGGAATCTTCCAACAGCTCCACGCTCACGTCGTCCCCTTTCACCTTGATGGACGATTCAGGCATATCGATGACGATCGCCCCCTGGGCCCGCCGCCACTGTTCCCGCACCTTGGACCACTTGGCTAAGCTTTGCAGCTCCGACTCAGCGGTAATGCCCAACTGCAACATTTCGTCCACGTCATCGTAGGTGAGGCGATAGGTGGGCTTAACGGTGCTGGGGTGGATTTCGTAGGATTCCACTGCGCCATCGTCGCTCAACACAATGGCAAAGCTCAGGGCGTAACAATGTTCCCCCTGCACCAAGCTCATGGGTCCCGCCGCCAGCTCGAAGGGGAACATGGGCACGGACCCGGTGGGCAGGTAAACGGTGGTAACTCGGCGGCGGGCTTCCAGGTCCAACGTGTCGCCGGGGGTGAGCCAGCGGGTGGGATCGGCAATATGAACCCAGATTCTTTCTCGCCCGTCCTCTAGGATTTCAATGCTGAGCCCGTCGTCAATTTCTCGGGTGCTTTCATCGTCAATGGTGTACAGCTTGAGGTGGGTCAAGTCCAAGCGGTTTTCCGCGTCGGGATCCGGCGGAGGATTTTTTGCGAGGGGGTGAACCACATCTAGGACCTTGGCGGAAAAGCGACTGGGCAATTTGGCGCGACGGGCGTACAGATTTTCATGAACGCTCCAAACTCCCAGTTGCACCAGGAAATCAAAGGCTCCGCGCTCGTTTGCTGGGCAGTTAATTCCCTTCAGCAAGTCTAGCGCAGCCCCTCGGTTGTTCATGTCGTCCCCTTGCACCACAAATCGCTCGATTAGCTCAATGCGCTGGCGATAGGCGGGGTCGGCAAAAGCGTCTTCGGCGCTAATTGCATTGGCTTTTACCTGGGCGATCGCCCCTAAAAATCCCTCTTGCTCTTGGGCTCGCTGCTGGGCTTTTTCCTGTTGGTGGCGCATTTCAGCCACCTGGTTGCGGGGGCGAGGTTCGTAGCGATCGCCCTTTTGCTTAAAAAATAACTTGTCCCTACTCAGTAAGGCATGGGCCGCATAGCTGGGCACGGTGCCATCGTCGGAGAACAGTACCTCCGCCAGCTTTTTCGCCGTGGTGGATCCCCCCTCGTCCACCAGCAATTCCCACGCCACCTCCAAATTTTCCGGGTCGAGAAAATCTTCCAGCTCTTCCTTAAAAGCTGTCACTTTGGCGGCGGAATAGGGTTTATCGGTGATGGCGTAGGTGACGTCCTTGGGGCGAATGGTGTGGGATTTACCGGTGTCGTCGATAACGATCCAATATTTTTTACCCTCGGGGCGGTCAGCGATCGCCAACACATAGCCATCATCAAGGCGAAACTCCACCAGATTTCCCTTTTCCATAACGCCTTTCCTGACTACTAATTACCGATCCTACAAAAGTTTATTTCTTAAGGTGTGACGAAGCAGCGCTGTAAGTTTACACGCTTTAAACAATCGATAGACATATCTGCCTTAAAGAACAAAGGGACGCCGCTAGAGTTATGCTGCGCCCATGGAGAAAACGTTACATGTAGACGCTAACTTGAGTGTCGAATGAACACTGTCACCTTTTAGAGCACCATCAACAACACGCTATTGCAAACGGAATTATTTTCTCCACAGTGTTCGCGAGATTCAAGTATTTGAACGATTTCCCCAAAAGACAGCAACCACTTCCCCTTAATTTTTTATCTGGAAATTTGTCTGGAAATACTTTAACCAGCGATGAGAATTAACCTTTCCTACAGCCAATACACAACGTTGCTGGATGAATTTCGCCACCGACATTGGATTACAACACATAAGGACGGAAAGGTTCGACAAACTGATTGGCATTCGCCATTCATCGCTGGATACAATCGCTTTTTTAATTTGCGATCCGACCTACGCATCCACAACTGGCAACAGACCTTTTTAGAGAACTTTGAGCTGTTTGAGCCAGGCATCGAGCGAATGCCCATTATCCTGGTTTTTTTGATAGAAGGACATTTGTACTCCACCCATTGCGATTCCACCTATCACCGGGAAGTTGAGGTCAACGCTGGGCAAAATATATTGACGCTAACAGGGTTAGGCAAACGCAACACTTGGATTAATCCCGAAGGGTTGACCTGCCAGACGGTGGAAGTGGTTGTAGATCAGCAAACTTTGGCTGCCTATCTGGATGATGAACACATTGCCACCTTGGTTAAGCTGCGCGATCGCCTCAGCGACGATTCAGAGCGTCCCTTTTTCCATGTGGGAGCCATTACCCCTGAAATGCAAATGGTGCTGCATCAGTACTTGCACTGCCCCTACGACGGCGTGATGGAAACGCTGTACTTAGAGAGCAAAGCCGTTGAGCTGATCGCATTAAAGCTGGCGCAGATTAAGCAAATGGATCAGGACAACGACACCAGAAATATTAGAAACGGCACCCGCCATCTCAGTGTTCAAGATCAAGAGCGCATATACCAAGTTCGAGACATTTTGCTAAGCGACATGGTTAATCCACCGTCTTTGCAACAGCTAGCAGCCCAGGTGGGTATTGGTGATTACAAACTTAAGCAGGATTTTCGAGCAGCTTTCGGGACAACGGTGTTTGGTTATTTGCAATCGCATCGACTAGAACAAGCTCGCCAGCTTCTATACATCAGCAAAATGAGCGTATCCGCCGTAGCCCAATTTGTGGGGTACAGCAGCCTCAGCAAATTTACCGCCGCTTTCAAAAGACAGTTCGGCACACTACCTAGCACGTTTAAAAAACGTCGGTTTTAAAACACTGCTTTTTAGAGCTAATTTATAAAGTAAATCTTAATTAGCTAACCTGCGCATCATCAAG
>CALGDE010000007.1 GCA_937883785.1 uncultured cyanobacterium | reverse complement strand
CTCTTACTCAAGCGGCTGGCGTCATAAATTAGACTTTTCAGACGTCCTCTAAGGTTGACATCACATAATGGGACAAATAGGCGAAGCAGATGAGCGCAACGTGGGACGACTGTGGTCTTCGTTGGTGATTTCACAGAAAACAAAGCTGTAGGGGCGGAAAATAACCTTTTCGTTATTCCCCATCACAATATCTTGCTCATGGTGAATCTTATGGATGGTCATTCCTTCAGGAATATCCCAACTAATGAGAGCGCCACTCAGGTTAAAAGCACACAACATATACTCGTCGTAGCTTTCCCGGGTGAACAGCAGAAGGCGGCGATCGCTCTCCAAAACCTCCAAAGAACCCGACCGTAATGCAGGCTGTTGTTGGCGCCACTTTACAAATTCGCGGAAGAAATTCAGCATAGAATTCGGATCCGCATCCTGTTGATCAATCGTCAGCTTCTTAAAGTTTGGATCGGTAATTAACCAAGGACTTTCTGCCTCCGTAAACCCATAGTGATCCTCCTCTTTTTTCCAGGGCATCGGTGTGCGGCAACCGTCCCGACCGGCAAAATACTTGGCGAAATGTATCCCAAAAGGATCCTGCATTTCCTTCTTGGGAATCTTCGTTTCCGGCAGTCCCAATTCTTCTCCTTGATAGAGAGAGACCATCCCCGGCAAGCTAACTAGTAATGCTGACAATAACCGACAAAATGCATCGGACTGTTCAGAATCTTTTGGTCCCCAACGGGTGCGGGTGCGGGGAAAATCGTGGGTACAAGCCGTCCAACAAATGGGCTCCCCTTCCAGGTGTAATCCCAGGTCTTCCAAGGCATCCACCACTAACTGCGCCGTCAGCGGACGTTCCACGAGCAGCGAGCTATTGTAAGCGGTGTGCAACCGTCGGCATCCTCGCACGTACTCAGCAGCCATTTCTCCTGGATCATCCGCGGCAACAATTTCTCCCATGGCAATTCGCCCAGGATACTTATCAAGAACCTCACGAATTCTCTTGATAGAATGCAGGTTATCCACCTGACTCATATTGTTGATGTTGATGTACTTAGAATAGGGATTGAGTGCGGAAACACCATCTTGAATTGCCATCCCTTTGGTGCGCCGAGGATTGTCCGCCATACGACGGTTGTGCATGTAATAGTTGCAGGCGTCTAAACGGAAGCCATCAATGCCTTTGTCTAACCAAAATTCTGCCACTTTTGAAATGGCATTAACCACCTCTGGATTATGCCAATTTAAGTCAGGCTGACACTCTAGAAAATTGTGAAGATAATACTGCTGCCTTTGGTTACACCAAGTCCAGGCAGATCCTCCGAAAATTGAAAGCCAGTTGTTCGGCGGTCGCCCCTCATTAGAGTCTGCCCAAATGTACCAGTCCGCTTTGGCATTGTCATAGCTGGATCGACTTTCCCGGAACCAAGGATGAATATCTGACGTGTGGCTCCACACCTGGTCGATAATTACCTTTAAATCTCGCTTGTGGGCCGCCTCGATTAACTGTTCAAAATCGTCCATGGTGCCGAAGCGAGAATCTACACCACAGTAGTCAGAAACGTCGTACCCAAAATCCTTCATGGGAGATGGGAAAAACGGGGTGACCCAAATGGCATCAACCCCTAAACTTTCCACATAATCGAGCTGTTCGATAATGCCCTGAAGGTCTCCAATACCATCACCATTACTGTCGTAAAAGCTACGAATGTAAATTTCATAAATGACGCAACCATGCCACCAAGGGGCTCCTTGTCCAAATTTGGAAGTCATGGCGATCGCTCCTTAAACTCTCTATCTTTTGTCTGGGCTTTTCCACAAGCAGCTCTTCCCAAGCAAACTGAAAATCGTTGAAATGCAGCAATGATTTTCTTTCGAATTGTTATGACCGCTTACTTGAACTCATAACAGTCTACCGATACGGATTGTTTGTATTTCAACGTCCAATAAAACTACATAAACACTGATGTTGTTACCTCTATCGAAAGTGATAGCAACGCTATTTATAAACAGATCATCGATAGAAAGTAATATCAAACTCCTAGCTAAATTGATCTAAAGAGGTATTTTTATTGTTCTTTTTGAAAAGACAATCGTCAGAAATACGATTTAAAAAACTAAAATCTGACCAGTTTTCCCCCTGAATTTACAGTTTTCCGCTATTTTTTCTACTGCGCCCTTTTCTGTCTTTTGCCGTCACCGGAGTGCTCCATGAAACTGGTTTTTGTTATTGACCCCATTGAACGCCTAGATCCCACCCATGACAGCAGCGTGGCCCTAATGGAGGCGGCGCAGCTAATGGGGCACTCGGTTGGGGTAACTGAGGCGCGGCAGTTGACGGTGATTGATAGCAAGGCGTGGGCGATGGTGACGCCGGTGACTTTGACGCCAGTGACGTTGGGGGGCGATCGCTGGGTGGCTGCGGATCCGTGGTTCACCGTGGGAGAGGCGCAGTTTTTACCCCTGGAGGAGTTTGATGCGGTGTGGCTGCGCACGGACCCGCCGGTGACTACCGCCTATTTGTACGCCACTTATCTATTGGACTATGTGGATACGGCGAAGACCCTGGTGTTGAATTCCATGGGGGGTATTCGGTCTGCCAACGAAAAAATGTATGCCCTGAATTTTCCGTCGGTGATTCCCGAGACAATTGTGAGTCAGGATAAGGGGGTGATTCGCCAGTTTGTGGAACGCCGCGGCAAGGCGGTGATGAAGCCGTTGGGGGGCAAGGCTGGGGAGGGAATTTTGTTTTTGAAAGATGGGGACGCTAACTTTAATTCCATGGTGGAAATTAGCACCCACCAAGGATCGTTGCCGGTGATGGTGCAGCAGTTTTTGCCGGAGGCGGCCGATGGGGACAAGCGGGTGATTTTGCTGGACGGGGAGCCGGTGGGGGCGGTGAATCGCATTCCTACGGGTAGTGATTTTCGCGGCAATATGGCGGTGGGCGGCCGGGTGGCGAAGGTGGAGGTGACGGAGCGCGATCGCGAAATTGCCCAATTGTTAGCTCCCAGGCTCAAGGCGGACGGGCTATTTTTTGTGGGAATTGACGTTATCGGTGGCTATTTGACGGAGGTGAATGTGACGAGCCCCACGGGGATTCGAGAAATTGATCGCCTGGATGGGGTGTCTCTAGGAAAACGGGCGATCGCCTGGATTGAAAGTCAACGTTAATTAAAGTCAACGTTAACTAGGACATTCGATAATAGGTCCCTCGAAATTACACTCAGGAAGAAGTCAATTAAAAATACGAACCGCAATAAAGGTGATCACTTTGCTTAAGGTTTTTTGTGAGAAGTGCGCTAGCATGGCTCGAACGACTTGTGCACTAATGCCCCCATCGACTGTCCATGGCGGGGCTGACTAGTCCATCAAGTCGGTTAAAGTGGGCGCCTTAAATTGGGTTGATGGCAATGGGTATTGACCTGTGAATTTTTGGGCATTTTCTGGAGCAAATTTCCGATGGCAAAAGCAACAACAGGGGCGTCGCCCGCTAACACCGTTAGCTGTCCTAAGTGCGGTGCATCGGTGGATGTGAACGCAGTTTTGCACAGTCAGATTGAAACCCAGCTTCAGCAGCAATATGATCAGCAAAAGCTGGCGCTGGAGGAGGGGTGGGAGCAGAAAAGCCAGGATTTGGAAAAGGCGCGTCGTCAGCTTGAGCGGGACAAGGCACAGCAAGAGGAAGCGCTGGAGGAGCGGGTGGAGCAGGCGCTGAAGCTTCAGGGGGCGGAGCTGGAAAAGCAGCTGAAGCAGAAGGCAAAGAAGGAGGCGGAGCTGGAAAGTGCTGATGCGCTGAAGGTATTGCGGGAGGAGCTGGAGGAGAAGTCTGGCAAGGTGAAGGACTTTAATAAGCTGTCGGCGGAGTTTGAACGGCTGAAGCGGGATAGTGGTGAGATGGAGGATAGGGTAAGGGCAGAGGCGGAGAAAGCCTTTTCGGATAAGTTGGACCGGCGGCTGGCGGAGGAGCGATCGCAGCTACAGAAGGCGGCGGGGGAAAAATACGAGCTGACCATTCGAGAGCTGGAAAAGCAACTGGAGGATCAAAAAAAGCTCACGGAGGAAATGCAGGCCAAGCAAGAGCAGGGATCGATGCAGCTTCAGGGGGAGGTGCAGGAGCTGGTGATTGAGGAGTGGCTGAGGGGACAGTTTCCCTTCGATACGGTGGCAGAGGTGAGCAAGGGAGTGCGCGGCGGCGACTGTATCCAAACGGTGCACACGCGATCCCGCCAAAACTGCGGCAAAATTTATTACGAAAGTAAGCGCACCAAGGCTTTTTCCGAAAAGTGGATTGAAAAGTTGCGTGACGACATGGCCCGGGAAAACGCCAACTTAGGGGTGATTGTGACCCAAACTATGCCCCCGGATATGGAGCGAATGGGGTTGCGCAATGGCATTTGGGTGTGTTCCCTAGAGGAGTTTAAGGGGCTATGTCAGGTGCTGCGGGAGTCTATGGTGCAAATTAGTAGGGCGATCGCCACCCAGGAAAACCGGGGGGACAAAATGTCCATGCTCTACGACTTTTTAACCAGCGCCGAATTCAAAAATCAAGTGGCGGTCATTGTGGAAGGCTTTAGCCAAATGCAAGATGACTTGCAAAAAGAAAAGAAGTTTATGGAAAACAAATGGAAGGCGCGGGAAAAGCAAATTCAAAAAATATTGGACGGAACCACGGGCATTTACGGAGCAGTAAAAGGCATCGCGGGCAACGTTATCGAATCGGTACCCAGCTTAGAGTTGCCGGAAGGAGAGGAAGATTAACTGCCATAAATTGGTCAAAGTTTTGACCAAAGTCAACTAAAAATCCATTAAAAACGTAAAGGGAGAATTAATTTACGCCTCAGATCTGTTTCAGGTTTCAAGGGGGCTTATTAAACAATTGCAACACACCTTTAACAGCGGGGATCAGCCCCGTTCACCGGTGCAAAACTCTGGTAGATTGAGCTGAGTATTTTGAGAGCGCAATATAAGATGAAAGTCCTCGTTATTGGCGGTGATGGTTATTGCGGTTGGGCAACGGCGCTTTATTTGTCTGATCGCGGTCACGAAGTGGGAATTCTTGATAGCTTGGTGCGGCGGCATTGGGATGGTCAATTGGGCGTTGACACTTTGACTCCTATCGCTCCCATTAAGCAACGTATCCAACGTTGGAAGGACCTCACTGGTCAGCATATTGACCTATATATCGGTGACATCACCAACTACGAGTTCTTGCAGCAGGCCATGAGCGATTTTGAGCCTGAGGCGATCGTGCACTTTGGCGAACAGCGGTCTGCTCCCTTCTCCATGATTGACCGGGAGCACGCGGTGCTAACCCAAACCAATAATGTGGTGGGCACCTTGAACTTGCTGTATATCATGCAGCACCAATTCCCCGACTGCCACCTGGTGAAGCTCGGCACCATGGGCGAGTACGGCACTCCCAATATTGATATTGAAGAAGGCTATATCGAAATTGAGCACAACGGGCGCAAAGATACTCTGCCTTACCCAAAACAGCCTGGCAGTTTTTATCACCTGTCCAAGGTGCACGACACCCACAATATTCACTTTGCGTGCAAAATCTGGGGTCTACGGGCCACGGATCTGAACCAGGGCATTGTGTATGGTGTGCTGACGGATCAAACCGGGCGTGATGAAATGCTGGTGAACCGGTTGGATTATGACGGGGTGTTTGGGACGGCCCTAAATCGCTTCTGTATTCAGGCGGCGGTGGGGCATCCCTTAACGGTTTACGGCTCCGGTAAGCAAACTCGCGCCATGTTGGATATTCGCGATACGGTGCGCTGTGTGGAGTTGGCGATCGAGACGCCGGCGAAGGCGGGGGAATTCCGGGTATTTAATCAGTTCACCGAGCAGTTCAGCATTATGGACATTGCCAACCAGGTGAAGGCCGCTGGCAATACTTTGGGCTTGAAGGTGGAAATTGATCATATTGATAATCCCCGGGTGGAAGCGGAAGAACATTATTTCAATGCCAAGAACACTAAGCTGATTGACTTGGGTCTGGAGCCTCATTTGCTGTCCGACTCCCTGTTGGATTCGCTGTTGAATTTTGCTGTTAAGTATCAGGGGCGCGTGAATAAGGATGATATTTTGCCTAAGGTGTCCTGGCGGCGCTAGGGTGGCCTAGGAGATAAGGTTCGTGTGGCGAACCTTTCTGAACTTACTGTGACCACTGGCATCACTATGCGCGAGAAACCTCTGGCGATCGCCCAAGAAACCAACCGCTACCAGGTGTTTCAGGGGGATTGTTTGGAGGTTTTGTCGCATTTGGAGCCAGACACCGTGGACCTGGTGTTTGCGGATCCACCCTATAACCTGTCCAATGACGGCTTTACCTGCCAGTCGGGGCGGGCGGTGAGCGTCAATAAAGGCGACTGGGATAAGAGCCAGGGTATTGAACTGGATTTTGAATTTCACAAAACCTGGATGGCGGCGTGCAAACGGGTGCTGAAGCCAGGGGGCAGCCTGTGGGTGTCGGGCACCTATCACAATATTTATGCCTGCGGTTTCGCCCTTCAGGTACTAGACTTTCACTGGCTCAACGATATTTGCTGGTACAAGCCCAATGCCAGTCCAAATTTATCGTGCCGATTTTTTACCGCCAGCCACGAAACCCTGCTGTGGGCGCGCAAAAGCCACAAGGGCAAGCATACGTTTAACTATAAGGCGATGAAGTTTGGGCAGTTTCCCAAGGACGTTTTGAAAAAAGAATCCAAGCAAATGCGTAGCGTCTGGATGATTCCTACGCCGCCGGTGTCCGAAAAGCGCCACGGTAAACATCCCACCCAAAAGCCCCTGTCCTTGTTGAACCGCGTTGTGGCGGCGAGTACCAATCCTGGCGATGTGGTGATTGATCCGTTTATGGGGAGCGGGACTACCGGGGTGGCGGCGATCGCCCAGGGGCGGCAATTTATTGGCATTGAACAGGACGCCGAGTTTTGTGAACTGGCGATCGCCCGCCTAAAAGAAACCGCCTCCCCGCCCGCTGAGACTTAACCTTTCCCGAGACCGACACAAACCCTGTTACGAGACCTACTGAGACTCCTGAGACCCACCATGCGTATTGCCCTGTTTACCGAAACGTTTTTGCCAAAAATTGACGGTATCGTTACCCGACTGCGCCACACCATCGACAATCTCAAGGTGCTGGGGGACGAGGTGATTATCGTGACTCCGGAAGCGGGGCTGAAGGAATACCAGGGGTTCCAGGTGTACGGCGTGCCGGGGGTGCCCCTGCCCATGTATCCCGAGCTGAAAATGGCGTTCCCCCGTCCGTCCATTGGGGAAACGCTGGACCGCTTTGAACCGGATTTGGTGCATATCGTTAATCCGGCAATTTTGGGATTGGGGGGGCTGTTCTATGCAAAACAGCGGGACCTGCCCTTGGTGGCGTCCTATCACACCCACCTGCCCCAGTATCTGCATCACTATGGACTGGGTTTTTTGGAGGGGGTGCTATGGGAAATGCTGAAGGCGGGGCATAACCAGGCGGATATTAATTTGTGTACATCTACCGCCATGGTGAAGGAGCTGAGTGATCACGGCATTGAGCGTACGGACCTGTGGCAGCGGGGGGTGGATACGGAAACCTTTCATCCCCGTCTTGCTAGCCGAGAGATGCGCGATCTCCTCACGGACGGCAACCCCGATGCACCCCTACTTTTATATGTGGGGCGACTGTCGGCAGAGAAGGAAATCGACCGCATTCGCCCGGTTCTCGAAGCCATCCCCAATGCGCGACTGGCGCTAGTGGGGGATGGTCCCTACCGAGAGGGGCTGGAGGAAATTTATAAGGATACCCCCACCCACTTCGCTGGCTATATGCGCGGGGTGGAGCTAGCCACCGCCTACGCCTCTGCTGATGCGTTTATTTTCCCGTCCCGGACGGAAACCCTGGGATTGGTGCTGCTGGAAGCGATGGCGGCAGGCTGTCCGGTGGTGGCGGCCCGGGCGGGGGGCATTCCCGATATTGTTACCGATGGGGAAAACGGGTTTATGTTTGATCCTGCCGATGAGGAAGGGGCAATTAAGGCAACCCAGGCGCTGTTGGCCAACCAAATTAATCGGGAAAAATTGCGCAAGGCGGCTCGGGCGGAGGCGGAACGGTGGGGCTGGAATGGGGCAACCCGCCAGCTACAGCGATATTATCAGGCGGTAATTGAGGGGCGATCGCGTCCTATGGCTGCCTAAGGTCTGTCTGCCGTCAATTAAACCTGTTCATTCGAAAGATAGATTTTTTCAGTATTAACTTTTGCCAGCTATTGAGGTCGCATAAACTGATGGGAAGCCCTTACAGGCTCCAAGTTCCCCCGTTTTTGCCTCGATAAAGCCATGGTGGTATCAAAGTCTGTTCGACAAAAGGCATTGCTGGAAACTTATCGGGAAACATTCCCCATTCGTACCCCCGGCGCAATTCAACCCCACGGCGTGCTGATGGCCCTGGCGCCCGACACCTTGAAAATTGAGCAGGTGAGCCAAAATGTGGACCATCATCTGGGCTGTGAGCCGGGAGCGCTGCTGGGACAGCCGTTGCAGGCGTTTGTGGCAGCGGATCAGCTATTGAAGCTGGGGGAGGTTTTGCAGCAGGAGCCAGAAATTCCCCATCCTTTGCAGTTAACCCTGACTATTGATAATCCGGACCGAGGGGAAGACCAGGGGGGCGATCGCACCTTTGATGCCCTGGTGCATTTTGCGAAAGGGCGAATCATTTTGGAAATGGAGCCAGAAAGTCACGCTGACAGTAGCTTTTTGGCGGTGCACGGGCGGGTGCGCGGCACGCTAGCCAATATGCGCCAAGCTAACCAGCTTTCGGATTTTTTGACCTTGATTACCGAAGAGGTACGCAATCTAACGGGCTTTGACCGGGTGATGATTTATCGCTTTAACGACGGTGATGGGGCGGGCATTGTGGAGGCGGAAAGTCGCTCCGAAACTGTGCCTTCCTATCGGGGGCTAAATTTTCCCTGCACTGATATTCCTGACCTAGCGCGGGAGCTATTTCAGTTCAATCCCCTGCGGTTAATTCCCGATATCCATTACGAACCAGTCCCCCTGGTGGCGGTGTCGGAATCCACGTCGCCCGATGCAGTGGAAACGCCAGAGCCTCTGGATCTGGGGCATTCCACCCTGCGTCAGGTGTCCCCGTGCCATATTCAGTACCTGAAAAATATGGGGGTTGGGGCAACGATGGTGATTCCCCTGGCAAAAAACCAGGAGCTATGGGGGCTCATTACTTGTCACCATATGTCGTCGAAGTATATTCCTCTGGAAATGCGGTCTGCCTGTGAATTTCTGGGACAGGTGATGTGCCTGGAGCTGTCCAGCAAGACGGACTATACGGATTTGTCCTATCGCAAGGGGCTGCAAAAGTCGCTGGCGGAGTTTATTGAGGCGATCGCCCAGACCCAGGACCTAAGAACTGCCTTAGCGGATCCCGACCAAAAGCTACTGCCGCTTGTGAATGCGGGCGGTGCAGCGGTTTGCCTGGAGGGGGAGATTACCCTGATGGGCAACACGCCCGACGATAAGCAGGTGCGGCGATTACTGGACTGGTCCTTGCCCCAGGTGAAGGACAACAACATTTTTTACACGGATACCTTGACAGAGCTGTATTCCGAAGGAGAGGCGTTTCACAGCGTCGCCAGTGGACTGATGGTGCTGCAAATTTCCAAGGTGCGTCAGTATGCCTTGATGTGGTTCCGCCCGGAGGTGATTCAAACGGTGGATTGGGCGGGGGATCCTGAATCGAGCCTGGAAGAAAATTCGGCAGGGTCCATGGAGCTGACCCCACGTAAATCTTTTGAAATTTGGCAGGAAACGGTGCACCATTGCTCGTTGCCCTGGCAACAGTGCGAAGTGGATGTGGCGCTGGATTTGCGCAGTTCCCTAGTGGGGATTGTGCTTAACAAGGCGGATGAGCTGGCGGAGCTAAATGTGGAGCTACGACGCAGCAATATGGAGCTGGATTCCTTCGCCTATGCGGCGTCCCATGATTTGCAGGAGCCGTTGCGGGGCATTCACAACTATGCGGCGTGGATGATTGAGGATTACGTAGAGGATTTGAATGAAGAGGCGGTGCAGCGGTTGGAGACCATAATGGGACTCACCACCCGTATGCGATCGCTGATCGAAGCCCTGCTGCACTTTAGCCAACTGGGGCAAACAGAACCGCGCTTTAGACCAGTGGACCTAAATGCCCTGGCGGCTCAACTGATTAAATTGCTTAAAGTTAGCCGTAGCGACGTGGATTTTTCCATCCGTGTACCGCAACTGCTTCCGCAAGTTCAGTGCGACCCAGTGCTGATGGAAGAAGTACTGAGTAATTTGATTGGCAATGCGTTGAAATACAACGATAAGCACGATAAGTGGGTGGAGATTGGTTTCTTTGCCGCCAGTGAGGTGGCTAGTGGTAATGACACCGACGCCGGCGACTATTCCGCCCAATTTCTGCCAAAGTCTTTGCCGCCAGAGGTGCAGGGTGACCAAACGGTGTTCTACGTAAAAGACAATGGCATTGGCATTCGTGATCGCCACACCGGCAAAATTTTCAACCTGTTTAAGCGCCTGCACGGGCGAAATAAATTTGGTGGCGGTACCGGTGCGGGATTGACCATTACCAAGAAGATTGTTGAACGCCATGGCGGGGAAATTTGGGTGGAAAGCGTCCATGGTCAGGGCACCACGTTCTATTTCACTTTGTCGTCTTAAGTTTCACCCCCCACAGTTTGCAGAGACTACCACAGAGTTATTTCACCACCGCACCACCGGTCAGGGGATGCCGTTATTTAGATTTCAACGCCAGTAACGACAAGGGCGTCAGCCCCTAATCGGCTTTAGTTTGAAAGGGCGTGGACTCCCCACGGTGCCCCAGGCTTCTGCCCCTTGATTAATGACATGCCCTCGATGCGGTGATGTTTTGACATGCCACTTTTGAGCTGAACGTAGGCAAGCTGAAGAAAAGTTTTAGGACCCTCTGCAAAATCTATGCCTTTAGATAGATTTTGGGTGATCGATGGGACGGAAAGATTACCGTTGTGAAACATTAATAAGGAATAAAATTCAAGACGCCACTTAAAGTTGTACATGGCGCTGACTCGGTTCAGTTTAAGTCTCGTAACGATATTCGTGGCTTTTTCCGGCTTTATTTGAACTATTGATGTCCTTCTGAGGGATGTATTTAAAGTTTCTAGAAAGATGGTTGTTTAAATGAGCGGAGTTTTTGTAAGGCAATTATACTAAATCCGTTTTTTGACCCCCATATTTGTAGAATAGGCACATGGCAAAG
>CALGDE010000006.1 GCA_937883785.1 uncultured cyanobacterium | reverse complement strand
CTGATGCTGTAAGTCATGGCTAAAAAGGCTTTCACCTACTCTGTCACCCCGTCAGTTTTCAAACTTTAGTCGGGCATCTGGTAGTAACCACTGAGCACAAAGGAAAGATCCACCTGGCTTTAAAACGCGATGGATTTCCGCAGCAAATATTTCTAAGCTCGATACAACGTGGCTCATGTGCACCACCAGCACCACATCAAACGAGGCATCTGATAATGGCAAAGTGGAAGCATCGCCCTGAATCAAAGTTAAATTTGGAGCTTGATTTCCAACTTTTTGGCGCAGTTGGCTAAGCATTTCCGAAGAAATATCAATCCCCGTCACTGCATATCCCCGCTTCGCCAAAGGCAAAATATTGAGACCGGTTCCCACGCCTGGCTCCAGAAAGCATGTTTCTGAGTTTGCCTTAACTAACTTGAGAATAAAGTCAGTCACTTCTGAAGCGATCGCCTCGTTAAGCCATCGGCTTTGGTCATAAATATCAGCAATATTGTCGTAGTAATTAAGCTGACCCAATTAAATTGCTCCACCTGTCGGCTCTACCGAGATTATCGATGAATATTTTTTTACTTAATATTTATTGATCACCACTATATTGCTCGCCATATCTACTGAGTTTATATCTACGGGTTTTATATCTACGGGTTTTATATCTACTGATCTATCTTTCGGAGTATTTGAGTAACTTTTTCACACAGCTCGCCGTGACATAAACTATTGCTCGCCGCTCGTCCTCCCCACTGGCAGGGATCGCCCTGGTTATAAAGCAAAGGCTGACCATCAAAGTGGGTAAACTTTCCACCTGCCTCCGTTAATATTAATTCCGGTGCCGCCATGTCCCAATCTTTAGGCGCAGATTTGCCCGACAAAGATAAATAAATATCCGCTTTTTGTTCAATAATGGCGACAATTTTACCTCCCACACTACCCACAGCTTTTTGACCACCGGTAGGTAACGTTTCAATTAACTTATTGAAGCGATCATCGCGATGGGTGCGGCTAACGACTACCTTTAACTGACTTAGATCGTCAATTTCAGAGACCTTGGGCGATCGCGTTCCACCACTGCGAGAATAGGCCACCGTTCCTGAACCTAAAACGGCGCAGTACAACATATCGGCTTCGGGACAAGCCACCACTGATACATGGGGGCGTCCCTGATAAACCAAGGCGATATGCAAAGCATACTCGCCAGTTTTCTTTATAAAATCCTTCGTGCCATCAAGGGGGTCAATAATCCAAACCCAGTCTTTATTAACTCGACCACTGCCGGTTTTATCAAAGACTTCCTGATAGGTTTCCTCACTAAGATAGCCAAAATCATCAGTGCCCAATTGTCCCTTTAGCTGTTCCAAGATATAGCGGTTAGAGGCTAAGTCAGCGGCAGTAACAGGGCCCTCCTTTGAGTTATCCACCGACAAATCAGATTTACGATAGTACTCATGCAAGATATCAGCAGCACCCCAGCCTGTACTAATGGCAATCTCAGCTATATTTTCCAAGGATTTCATGGGCACAAGATAGTTTGAGTTAGTATTAGCGTCAAAGAGTTATGGATAATGCGCTGGCACCAAACTGCCATCTAATGGCACTTAAGACAACAATTATCAAAGAATAATCGTCATTAGATAGTAAGGATCTAGCGGTTTAAATCGATTATTAGATAAGCCGTCAAATAAGCCTTCAAGTAGCAGATTTTCAATGGACAACAAGAATCTAAACCAGCAAGCATTTCCTTTGAAGTGCAGCTTTAAGTAGCTTACGATATTCTTTATCATCCACCACAAACGCACCAAATCGCTCCAAATGAGGGTTCATCATTTGGGCATCAAATAATAGGAATTCGCGCTTCCTTAAGTGTTCCACCAGTCTTACCATAGCCACTTTTGAACCGTCAGAAACTTGGTAAAACATAGACTCACCAATAAATGCACCTCCCAAGGAAATCCCTAATATTCCCCCTGCCAATGTATCCCCTTGCCAAGTTTCAAAACTATGGGCAATACCAGCTTGATAAAGCTCCCAATAAATTCGTTTTAGGTCAGTGGAGATCCAAGTACTATCGCGATCAGCACATCCTTCCACCACCGCTTGAAATGCCCGATCAATTTGAACGGTAAATCGATTTTGATTTAAAACTCGGCGCAAAGATTTAGGGTAGCGAAACCGTTTATCTAACGGAATTAGGGTGCGATCGCGGCTAGAGTACCAGCTCAGTTGGCTACCGTCATTTTCCGCCATTAAAAAGTAGCCTTGGGCATAACCATCCACAATTGATGACAGGTTGTACATGGCGTTGCGGTCACTAGAATCTGTATCTATGAGCTGGCGCTACAGATAGCGTTTAATATCTTTATTCGCCGTTATTTGTTGGGTCTGGGTCTTCTTGTGTTCACTTTAGGTTATCGCCGCAGCCTTTTTAAGTATTGTTGGGCGATCGCCGTGAATATTTATAGACGCGAGTCCACGTACTTTTATGACGTTTACAAACTTAATTCTGAGTATTTCTACGTACCTTTTATGTTTTTCTTAAGTCTTTAGGTCAAGCCCTTGAATTTTTGCAAAAAATTCGTTTTGGTAGAGAGAGTAAAGTTTACGAAACAGAAAGATTTGCAAACGGTGTAAATTTTTTCTGTCGTTTTTTTCTCGGCTTTTTCGCTCTAGATTGAAGAACGTTGACAAGGACGTTGACTATGACTGAACCCGTTTTGCCTATTATCTTAGCCCCTGTGGAAGATTGGTCCCAGGAGCAGACGTGGCTTGAGGCGACGTTGCTACGGTGGCTAGATGCAGAGTATCTGCCGGAGCCAGCGAACCAAATGATCGCTCGGCAGGCTGCCCAGGCGTATATCCGCCAGCGAATGGAGGGGGAAGACAGCCTGGACGGGGTGAATTTGGCGATGTTGGCGGAAATGCAGGGGTTCGATTTTTCCCAGAGTTTTTATGGGGAGTTTGCGATCGCCAATATCGTTAGCGAGATTTTGATGGATCGCATGGGCGTCGAGCCCTGCTGTGGGTTGACGCGCCCTATTTAAGGCGCCGATGTTAGGGTCTTGAGTTTAAAGCACCGAAAACTCAGCATCAAACTCTGCCCACTCATCCTCCTCACCGCCCCGGCTCTGACTGCGATCATCGTCAGGCATGTCCTCTCGCGATCGCAATAGAGTTGCCCCATCGCCAGCATTGTCTGCCTCTTTCGCCGTAAGCTCCGCCTCAATTTCTTCATCGGAAATAGGTGCCACCTGGGGCAACGGGGATACGTCGATAGCCTCGCCATTAATGTCGTCCGTCTCTTCAGCGGGCGCCAGATCGAGGGTCGGGGGCTCCAGGTCATCAGTGTCGTCTACTGGTAGAGGCGGCTGAAAGGGCAAGCGCGCCTCCTCTGGATACCTTTCAGAATCCCTTTCAGGTTCCACTCCAGTCTCAATCTCTGCCCCAGTTTCGGGCGCTTCCATCAGCTCTACTTCTGGTTTTTGCTCGTCATCATCACCGTCGTCAGCAGACACGATAACGTCTGGGGGTGAATCCAGATCTAAGGGACTTTTCGGCGCGTCCTCGCCGCCTTCAGGGTCAGTGGGGTCTACATCACCAGGCTCAGCAGAGTCGCTGGGTTCATCGGTTTTGGCTGGCGATCGCGGCACTCGAGTAAACGTTAAGTGAGATTCTTCATCGGTTTTAGCCACTTCCACGGCGATTCCATCTCCATCACCGAATTCATTTTCCAGAATCTTGGTGGCGATGGGGTTTTCTAGCTCTTTTTGAATGGCACGCTTCAGGGGACGGGCACCATAAACCGGGTCGTAACCCACGTCTGCCAGATAGGTTTGGGCATCGTCCGATAGCTCAACGGTCATGCCTTGGTTCGCCAGCAGTCGCTCCACCCGCTTCATTTGGATAGCCACAATCGCGCGGATTTCCGCCTTCGACAGCGGGTCAAACAGGATGATGTCGTCCATGCGGTTCAGGAACTCAGGACGGAAATGCTTTTGCAGTGCCCCCATGACGCGATCGCGCATTTTCTGCCGCGCCCGTTCTGCGTCAGGGTCCTCGCCCACACACTCCAGGATGTATTGGGAGCCGATATTGCTGGTCATCACGATGATGGTGTTGCTGAAGTCCACCACGTGACCCTGCCCATCCGTGAGCCGCCCGTCGTCCAACACCTGCAACAGCACATTGAATACGTCCGGGTGGGCTTTTTCCACCTCGTCAAATAGCAGCACCGAATAGGGATGGCGACGCACCGCATCGGTTAGTTGTCCCCCCGCCTCGTAGCCCACATATCCCGGAGGGGCACCGATCAGGCGAAATACGTTTTGCTTCTCCATATATTCGGACATATCCAGCCGAATCATGGTGTCGTCGCTATCAAACAACTGCGCCGCCAATGCCCGCGCCAGCTCGGTTTTACCCACTCCGGTCGGTCCCATAAATAGGAACGAACCAATGGGACGACCGGGGTCGCTCATGCCCGCTCGCGATCGCCGAATCGCCGCCGCCACCGCCGTCACCGCCTCCTGCTGCCCAATAACTTTTTGATGTAAATGACTTTCCAGCTTCAGCAGCTTTTGCCGCTCCGACTCCATTAGCCGTGTCACCGGAATTCCCGTCCAGCGTGCCACCACTTCCGCAATATCCCCGTCGGTCACTTCCTCACGCAACATGGGATTTTCGCTATTGCGCTGTAGCTCATTAAGCTCGTCTTCCTTCTGCTTCCACTCCTCCTGCACCTGCTCCATGCGTCCGTATTTCAACTGGGCCGCCAGATTTAGGTCATAGTCCCGCTCCGCCTGGGCGATTTGCTTTTGCAGTTGGTTGCCCTCTTCCTTCAGGCTGGTGATAGCGTCCAGCAGTTCTTTCTCTGCCTGCCACTGACCGTCCAGCTCCCCGTGGCTTTCCTTCAGGGTGGCAATTTCCGACTCGATTTTTTCTAGGCGATCGCCCGAATGATCCGACTCATCTCTTTCCAAGGACAGCCGCTCCATTTCTAACTGGCGCAATCGGCGATCAATAATTTCCAGCTCCGCCGGTTTGGAGGTGATTTCCATCTTCAGCTTGGCCGCCGCTTCGTCCATCAGATCGATCGCCTTATCGGGCAGGCAGCGATCAGCGATATAGCGATCCGCCAGGCTGGCAGCAGCGACCAAAGCATCATCAGTAATTTGGACGCCGTGGTGCACTTCGTAGCGACTTTTTAGCCCACGCAAAATGGACACGGTGTTATCAATGCTGGGTTCTTCCACCAACACCTGCTGGAAGCGCCGCTCCAAAGCGGGATCCTTTTCCACATGCTGACGAAACTCATCGGTGGTGGTGGCCCCAATACAGCGCAGTTCACCTCGCGCCAGCATCGGCTTCAACAAATTCCCCGCATCCATGGCGCTACCTTGCCCGGAGCCGGTACCCATAATAGTGTGCAGCTCATCGATAAACAGCACGATCGCCCCATCAGAGGACGTCACCTCCTTCAGCACCGCCCGCAGCCGCTCTTCAAATTCACCTCGGAATTTCGCCCCCGCAATCAGGCTCCCCATATCCAAAGAAATCAACTGGCGATTTTTCAGGGATTCTGGCACGTCGCCGTTCACGATGCGCTGGGCCAACCCTTCCACCACGGCGGTTTTACCCACCCCCGGTTCGCCGATTAGCACCGGATTATTTTTCTGACGACGAGACAACACCTGCACCGTTCGGCGAATTTCCTCATCGCGTCCAATTACCGGGTCCAGCTTGCCTTCCTTCGCCTGGGCCGTTAAATCACAACCAAATCGTTCTAATGCTTCGTAACTGGACTCGGGGGTTTGGCTGCTCACCTTTTGGCTGCCCCGCACTCCCTTTACTGCTTTTTCCAAATCCTGAGGTTCCACCCGAAACGCCCGCAGCGATCGCCGTCCAATGCGCTCATCATCCGCAAAACCCATCAAAATATGCTCAACGGAAATATAGTCATCCCCCCAAGACAGGCGAGCCTCTTCCGCCCGGTCCAACAGGGTATCCAGATTTCGACCGAGATAAAGCTGATCCGGATTATTCGCCTTGGGACGCTGGTTACCAAAATCCGTAAGCTGCTCCGCCAAGCGATCCGGGTCCACCTGTAACCGCTCAAAAATCGAATGGGCAAGCTCCTGCTGATCCAGCAGGGCAATCATCACATGCTCTACCTCTAGGTTTTGCTGCCCCATCCGCCGCGCAATATCTTGGGAATTAACAATTCCGTCCCAAGCTTTATCGGTGAACTGATTCGGATCGGTGGGCTGCATGGGCTGGGCTTAAGGGCTTAATGTGGGGAATGAATAGGAAACGGGGCAATCGGCAAAAATACTTGAAACGAGCTTCAGAATACTTCTATTTTGCCGTTGAAGTTTATCGAAATATTGGGGCGTAGGATATGGGAATTTTGGGGGTCGATCCAGGGCGGGAAAAGTGTGGCTTAGCACTGGTGGATGACCAGGGTATTCCTATTATCCACGAGGTGGTGCTTTCCGGTCAGGTGATGGAAACCGTGCAGAATTGGGCGTCGCGATTTCCCATAGAAACGGTGGTGATGGGCGATCGCACCAGCTCCAAACAATGGCTTGCCCAGTGGACGGAACAGCTTGGAAATATTGATAACTTGCCAGCGCCAAAATTAATTGATGAGCATAACAGTACCTTAGAAGCGCGATCCGTGTATTGGGAACTGTATCCGCCCAGGGGATTGAAGCGATTAATCCCTGAAGGAATGCGGCTGCCACCTCGGGCGATCGATGATTTGGCCGCAGTGGTTCTGGCTCGGCGATATTTGCAAGATTTAGGTTAGACACGTAAACCATGTGCCTTGCGCACTGCTCACCACAAAACATTATTTTCGCTCATTAAGCGACGAATACAGTTCTCTGCCAGCAACAACATCCCATAGCCTTACGGTTGCATCAGCAGAAGCGGAGAGCAGAGTAGCCCCATCAGGACTAAAAATAACGCTCCTAACGGACTCGGAATGTCCTTCGAAAATGCGCAATGTCCTGCCCGTGATTACATCACACAGCTTGATATCACGATTGGCATCGAAAGCAACTGTGCGCCCATCCGGACTGAAACTGACGCTCCCCACCCAACTTCTCTCACCAGGAACTGCCGCCAAAGTATGTAACTTTTCTCCAGTTTCCACATCCCATAGGTGTAGAAATCTACTGCCGCCGACGGCAAGAGTATTGCCGTCGGGGCTGAAGCTTATGCTGCCAATACCACTAAAGTCTTCATTCAGAGCACGTAGTAATCTACCGGTGTCTACGTCCCACAGCTTTATGCCTTCATGATGCCCGGAAGCAACGATGTCACCGTCAGGATTAAAGCTAGCTCTAAAGCTAGCTCCCCATGTAGATCCTTGTTCAAAAGTACGGAGAAGCTCATGAGTTTTGACGCTCCACAGCTTTACCGATCCGGCCGTAGAAGTAGAAACAAGGAGTGTGCCGTCGGGACTAAAGTTTGTTCCCAGGACGTTCCTGGAATGTCCTTTGAAGAGACTTAACCCTTCGCCAGTCTCAGTGCTCCATATCTTCACCGTCTTGCTGCCATTACCTGAAACGATAGCGTCACCATCAGGACTAAAACTCACTATTTCTAAAGGAGAAGTAAGTTTCAGATTGAATGAAAGCAGTTGCCGGCTGAGGGTTCTATTCCAGTGCCTGACCATTCCATCCCTAGAAATAGAGAGGATTGTAGTGCCATCAGGGCTGAATCTAGCGCGAACAACGGTGTTAGACCTGTCTCCGGGGGTAGGAGTAGGAGTAGGACTATTGGTTTGCTGGCTTATGGATAGATCGCCGCTAGAAGGATCTCGAAAATCTGGCTGAATACGCATATGGGGAGTGGCAAAGGCAGTCCAAGGATTATTGACATCTCCAGGAGATCGCTCACTTTCAGCCCACACTTCCGGAAACAATCCTCCCGTTATTACCCCTGCCATCAGAGCCACAGCAGCGGTCTTCCTTAGTGATCGCCCCCTCCCTTTAAAACTTTTAAGCAGTCTGATCGATAACTTAATCATCGATTTGCGATGTCCCACACCTTCACGGATCCATCTTCATGGGCAACCACAATAGCACTGCCATCAGGACTGAAATTAGCATCATTAACCCTTTGGGAAACTTGCTCCAAAACGCCCAATTCTTCCCCCGTTTCCACGTCCCATAATCTCACCGATCCATCGATCCCATCATTGGAAACGGTACTAGAAGCAGAAACAATCATGCGTCCGTCGGGACTGAAGCTCGCACTCTTAACTGCCTCAGCATGCCCCTTTAAAATCTTCAGCATTTCCCCCGTTTCCACGTTCCACAGCCTTAACGTTTCATCATTGGAAGTGGAAACAAGGGTGGTGCCGTCGGGGCTGAGGCTAACGCTAGTGACCCAATTAGAATGTCCCTCAAAAGTGCGTAATTGTTTGCCAGTTTTCGCATTCAGCAGCTTGAAAGTTTCATCAAGAAAGCCGAAAGAGATAATCTCAGTGCCGTCGGCATTGAAAATGGCGGTGTCAACAAGGTTGGTAGGCTCAATAACCCACAGTAATTTACCCGTCCGTACGTCCCACAGCATTATTCCACTGTATTCAGCAGCAGAGAGCAGGGTTCTACCGTCAGGACTGAAGCTCACGCTTTCAAACGAAGTATAGTCCTCGTCGAAGGTACGCAGTAATTTACCGGTTTTTGCATTCCACAACTTCATTTCAAACAGAGATGCAGAAATAATTGTGCTGCCGTCAGGGCTGAAACTAGCGCTGTTAATGTCGCCAGAGTGTCCTCGGAGGGCGTGTAATTCTTTACCCGTCGTCGCGTCCCATATCCTCACTGTCTTGTCTTCGGAAGCGGACATGATTGTTTTTCCATCGGGACTGAAAGCCGCGCTGATCGCCTCATAGGCATGTCCTTCAGGGGTGTGTAATTCTTTGCCAGTGGCGATATCCCACACCCTCACTGTGGTGTCCCGAGAACCGGAAGCAATGGTGTTGCCATCAGGGCTAAAGCTGAGCCCCGTGACCGCAGAGGAAGGCCCATCAAACTGGCTCAACACTTCGCCAGTTTGCACATCCCATAGTTTTATTTCTCCATCATCGGAGCCGGATGCAATGATATTCCCATCAGGACTAAGGTCCATGCTGGTAAAACTGGCAATAGAATCTGACTGATCCTGTGCATTAAGAGTGCGCAATATCTTGCCCGTTTGCGTATCCCATAGCTGGATTCTCTTTGCATCAACTGTGGCAATAGTACTGCTATCGGGGCTGAAGCTGACTTTAGGCGGAAATCTGTGGTGCCATTGAAGGATACGCAATGGTTCGCCGGTTTTTACATCCCAAAGCTGGATCTTTGTGGAGATGAAAGGCTGCTGTTCAGAATCGAAAACAGAGGTCGTGACAGAAACGAGGGTAGAGCCATCGGGGCTGAAAGTAACACTCTCTACAAGCCCTAGTTCGTTGAGCCTTAGTTCGTTGGAACCCTCCCGAAAAGTGCGCAGTATCTTGCCTGTATTGGAGTCCCACAGCTCGATTGCTCCAGTGTTGAAAGCAAGGGCAATAGTATTTCCGTCAGGATTAAAAGCTGTGGTGAGGGCGAATGCGATCGCAGATGGATGCTTAAAGGTGCGCAGCAAACTTCCTGTTTTGACATCCCACAGTTTTACTAATCCCCCTGAAGATCTGGAGACACCTGAAGAACTGGAGACAATAGTGGTGCCATCAGGACTGAGACTGGCACTGCGGATCACGCCAGAATCACCATCAAGGGTCAATAATTCTCGACTAGCCGTAGCATTCCACAGCTTTATCACGTCATAAGCAGCGGAGAAAACAGTGTTGCCATCGGGGCTAAAGGCGACGCTGCGAACGCCCATAGAATGTCCTTCTGGAATGCGTCGTAAGTGTAGACGCAGGGTGCCAAGGGCGGCTTTGAGGCTCGGTTGCGTGCGGGTTATTAGGACGGTAGGGTGAGGCGATCGTCCGCCCTCAGCCTGCACCGTTAAAGGCGTCCCCCCTGTCACCACCGACGTCATCAATGCAATGGTGGTAGTCTTTCCTAGCGCAAGCCATGCCTTTTTGAGGTTCTTAAGAAATCTAGCTGGAGTTTTAGCCACCTATCCTTTCCGTTTGATTGCAAAAGTAAAGTAAAGATATTGTTCAAGGTATTTCTGTAGCTCTTTAAAAGAGAGCGTGCAGCAACACCAGATCCCAACAATGACTTTGCATAGTGTACGGAATAGTTTGGGAATAGTGACACTTTTCCCAAGCCAGCACTAATTGATGAGCATAACAGTGCCCTAGAAGCGTGATCCGAGTGTTGGGAACTGTATCCGCCCAAGGGATTGAAGCGATTGATTCCTGAAGGAATGCGGATTCCTCCTCGGGCGATCGATGATTTGGCAGCGGTGGTCTTGGCTCGGCGATACTTGGCGCAATTGGCACCCTTACTCTAAACTTTCAATCTGCTTTAGAAAAAATTCGCCTTAGAAAGTGCCCCGCACAAGAAGTTAGTTCTTGCCGAGACGTTCCAGTAAATAAAGTCATGGATAAAAATTACCGTTGAATTTGCAAGCGGCCTGCCATACCTTATTGTCTTCCTAAGAAATATTTTCAATAAGATTGCAAATTACAAGTCCGGCAGCGCCTGTTCATGGCAGCTTTTCGTGACTTTTGCAGGCTTATGTCAAAACGGTGTGGAGGATTATTGTGATGGGAACTTTATTGAAAGATCGGGCTGTAATCGCTCAGCTAGTGCTTAAGTCACGGTTGAGCTGGCTGGCGTTGCTGGTGCTGGCTAATTTCAGTGCCATTGCTGAGGCAGCGATCGCCCAACCGCCGTCTGAAGTAAGTAACCTCGCCCAGGAAAGTTATCCTCAGTATGCCCAAACTGTTTCGTTGCGGGTAAAAATCACCGAGATCCGCATCGAAACTATCGATTCAACGGCAGAGCTGGTAATTACAGCGACGGACGAATTAGCTGCCCCCATCACAACCACCTTAGGCAACGCAACTATTATTGAAATTCCTGGCGCTGAGCTGTCGGAAGAGTTTCAATCCGCTGAACCCATTGACGGTATTGCCTTTGTGGAAGCTGTAGAAACCACCGATGGTCAGGTGCGCATTTCCATTACCGGCGCTGAGGCTCCTCCGGCGATCGCCACTCGGACCACTGAAACGGGAATTGTGCTAAGCGTCACCCCCAGCATTGCCCAGGGGGATAGCGGTCCTGACGACGCCATTCGCCTAGACGTTACCGGTGAACAAGATCGCTACACCGTGGAGAATTCCACCACCGGCACCCGCACCGATACGCCCCTCTTTGAAGTCCCCCAATCTATCCAGGTGATTCCCCAGGTCATTTTGGAGCAACAACAGGCAACGAGCTTAAATGAGGTGCTACGCAACTCACCAGGGGTTATCCAAGGCAATACCTTTGGTGGCTCGCGGGATGCTTTTACAATTCGCGGCTTTGAAGGGGCAACGATTCTGCGGGATGGTTTTCAATCTGATCAGCCCAGTTTTCGTGAAACGGTCAATGTGGAGCAAGTTGAAATCCTGAAGGGGCCGGCAGCAATTTTATTCGGCAATATTGAGCCGGGTGGGGCAATTAACCTAGTGTCGGAGCAGCCCGAGGATGAGTTTGCCGTTGAGGTGGCGACCCAGGTAGGCAGCTATGGGTTGATTCGACCCACCTTTGATGTGACAGGACCATTGAACAGCAGCGGTAGTGTTCGTTATCGTCTGAACGCTGCCTATGAGCATGCGGACAGCTTTCGAGATTTTGATACCGATGTGGAGCGCTATTTTGTGGCGCCAGTGCTGGCATTTGACATTGGCGATCGCACAGAGCTGCTTCTGGAATTGGATTATTTGAGTGATCGTCGCCCCTTTGAGCGGGGTATTCCCCCCATCGGCGATCGGATCGCTGACGTGGACCGCGACACAACGATTAACGAGCCAGAGGACTTTTCAGAAACTGAGCGGTTGGGGGTGGGCTATCGTTTAACCCACCGTTTCAACGACCAGTGGCAAGTGCGCAACCGATTTCGCTACGCATACGGAGATTTTCTGTCTCTCCGCGCCGAACCTCTTCGCTCCATTTCCCCCACAGGAGACATCGGCCGCAGCTTTATTTCCAACGACAGCGACGTAACCACCTACGAAATACAAACGGAACTTCAGGGCAAATTTAGCACGGGCTCCATCAACCACACCCTGCTGGCTGCGGTGGACATTTTCTTCACCGATACTTTCAACCAAACGTCCACCGAAGACGCTTCGCTGGTCAACCTATTCAATCCCCAAACCGGCAATCTTCCCCGCCCTGGCTTGCCCCTCGACTTCATTAGTTTTGAATCAGAAGCGAACCGCAGCCGGGTGGGCTTGCTTCTGCAAGATCAAATTGAACTCTTGCCAGGACTTAACGTTTTGCTCGGCGGTCGTGTGGACTTTTTCCGTCAGGAAAGCGAAACCGTTATCGGCAACGGGATATCGGGAGAACAGTCGGAAGCCTCATTTACCCCCCGTGTTGGCATCGTGTATGAACTGGTGGACGAACTCGCTTTCTACGCCAGCTATAGCCAGTCTTTCCAGCCGAATGTCCTAACGCAAACCACAGTGGACGGAGAGTTTCTTGAGCCTGAAAGGGGAGAACAGTTTGAACTGGGGGTCAAGGCAAACTTGCTGGACGGTCGGCTGACTGCAAATTTGGCCTATTTCGACACGATCCTAACCAATATGGCAGAAGCTGACCCGGATAATCCAATTTTCGTTGTGCCCATAGGTCGCCAAAGAAGTCGAGGCATTGAGCTGGGGATTAACGGCGAGGTTCTACCTGGGTGGAACGTTTTGGCGGGGGTCAGCTTGCTCGATGCCAGGATTGAGGACAGCTCCCGTTTCGGTGATGGGAACGGTGTTCGTAACGTGCCCGACACGACGGCGAATTTGTGGACAAGCTATGAAATTCAGTCCGGTGATTTAGCGGGACTGGGCTTTGGCTTGGGATTGTTTTTTGTGGGAGAACGCCCTGGGGATGCTTCCAACACGTTTACGCTGGATGAATACTTGCGCACCGACGCCGCCATTTATTACAGCCGTGACAACTTCCGCGTAGGACTTAACTTCCGCAATATTTTCGACGTGGAATATTTCGAAAGCAGCGTCGATCGCCGGGGCGCCGCAC
Organism: uncultured cyanobacterium; assembly: GCA_937883785.1. GTDB lineage: Bacteria > Cyanobacteriota > Cyanobacteriia > CACIAM-69d > CACIAM-69d > CALGDE01. Next base: position 10,095 of record CALGDE010000006.1, on the reverse strand, counting down.
CAGGGGAACCGTTCACCGTCGTTGGTAGCGTTTCCGTCAGGTTTTAGCCCTGAAACACCTGGAAGGCGCTGTCGGTTCCCCTTAACCGGCAGTACCAGCGGCGGCTTTGCCTTTCACCCAGGATTTTTCCACCAGCAATTCTGCAATTTGCACCGCGTTCAACGCAGCTCCTTTGCGGATTTGGTCGCCGCTAATCCACAAATCGATGCAGTTGGGATCGGAAATATCCTGGCGGATGCGTCCTGCCAACACATCGTCCATACCGCTGGCTTCGTTGGGCATGGGGAAATAGTTCTCCTCCCAATTTTCCCGAAGTTCCACCCCCGGTGCGGCAGCGATCGCCTCCCGAGCCTGGGTTAAATCAAAGGGACCGTCAAACTCCAGGTTGATTGCCTCCGAGTGAGCCCGCAGCACCGGCACCCGAATGCAGGTGGCGGTAACGCGTAAATGAGACTCGCCGAAAATTTTGCGGGTCTCGTTCACCATTTTCAGCTCCTCCTCACAGTAGCCATTGGGCTGTAGGGGGGAGTTATGGGGAAACAGGTTGAACGCCAGCGGATAGGGAAAAGATTCCGTAGGCGGCGTTTGGTCGTCGAGAATGGCGATCGCCTGCTGCTTCACTTCTTCCATCGCGCGGGCGCCGGCACCGCTAGCGGACTGGTAGGTGGACACCACAATGCGTCGAATGGGCTGGATCTGGTGCAGAGGATAAATGGCCACCCCCATCAAAATCGTGGTGCAGTTGGGGTTAGCAATAATGCCTTGGTGATCGGCGGCGGCGGCGGGGTTAATTTCCGGCACAATTAGGGGCACGGTGGGATCCATGCGAAAAGCACTGGAATTATCAATCATCACTGCCCCTGCGTCGGTGATGGCTTTTGCCCATGCCTTCGAAGTACTGCCGCCCGCCGAGGCCAGCACAATGTCAATGCCTTGGAATGCTTCAGCGCTGACCGCTTCAATGGCAATTTCCTGTCCTTTAAAGGTCAAGGTTTTTCCCGCTGATCGCGGCGACGCCAACAGCTTTAATTGGCTAACGGGAAAATTACGCTCTTCCAAAAGGGTTAGCAGCTCAGTGCCAACGGCACCGGTGGCGCCCAAAATAGCAACGGAATAGGTCTGGCTCATGAACAGGGAGAATCGTATCGGCAGGGTTTAGAAATTGTGCACATAAGCTTATCAGGGCACCGAGCCCTCGGGTCACCCAGTACGAAGATACGGCGATCAACCAGCGCAGAGATTTTCAGCCATCCAAGCTTCTGGCATTCGGTCGCCCACTATTTTGATTGGATTGCCCAGGGTTAAGTACTAATCGTCACTTTTACGGGGCGATCGCTCAAACTTTTACTCACCTGACCATTGTGATTCCCATGGGGGTGATCCTGTAGCCTGTCATTTTCCTTCGGTGCACCGTTTGACAGGGCATCCAGCGGCGGCAGTGCATGACCCTCATCCTCTGGGTCCGTCATATCCACAGGCAAGTCCACAATAAATTCTGCGCCGCCGCCACCGTGCGATCGCCCAGTAATGCGCCCTCCATGGCGTTCAGCAACGATTTTATAGGCGATCGACAACCCCAAACCGGTGCCCTGCCCCACCTCCTTAGTAGTAAAAAACGGATCAAACAGCCGCTGTGCCACCCCATCCGGCAACCCTTTACCGCTGTCACGTACCCGCACTCGCACCCAATGGGGATCCAATTGCTCCGTCACGATTTCAATTTTCAGCGCCCCACGGCTGAAGGATCGCCCAGCCGCCACATCTTCTTTATATTTTTCCTCAACGGCATCCACAGCATTAGAAATCAAGTTCATAAACACTTGGTTTAGTAGCCCCGGATAACATTTAACGAAATCCAAATCTCCATAATTCTTCACCAAATTAATGGAGGGGCGATCAGACTTTTTCGACCCTTTTAAGCGGTGTTGCAAAATCACCAACGTGCTGTTCAGCCCGTCGTGAAGATCAGTAAATTTACAATCCGACTCATCCAGTCGAGAAAAATTCCGCAACGACACCACAATTTGCCGCACCCGGTCCGTCCCCAGACGCACAGAACTCAAGGCTTGGGGTAAATCCTCGCAAATAAACTCAAAGTCAATTTCATTGAGCTTTTGGGCGATTGCCGGCACATCCCCCACATGCCCCTGGTACACCTCAATCAGCTCTAGTAAATCGTGGAAATACTCCCCTAAATGGGCCGTATTGCCCGCAATAAAGTGGATAGGATTATTTACCTCATGGGCGATGCCCGCCACCAACAGCCCCAGGCTAGACATCTTTTCCGTTTGAATCAGCTGCGTTTGGGCATCCTGTAGCCTTTGCAAAGCTGCCTCCAGACGGCGGGTCTGATCCCGGTAATCGTCATTGGACCGCTGTAGGTCCTGTTCCGCCCGTTTGCGATCGCTAATATCGCGAAACACCATCACACCGCCATCCACATCACCATTTTTATTGGTCAATGGCTTGGCGTTCACACTAAGCCACCGCCCCTGTCCATCCTCTCCCTTATCTCCCTTAACCAACAGCTCTTCCCGCTCAACGGTTTCCCCCCGCACTGCCCGCATCAGAGGAAAGCGATCGATCGCCCCAACACCATCACCGGAGTGACTCCCCAAAATCAGCCCGTCAACATGGGACCAGCCACCGTCGTTTCCGGTATCAAACGCCACGTTTAATAGGCGAGACGCTGCGGAATTTGCAAAGGTTATTTCCCCCTGCAAATTCGCCACAACCAAACCATCCCCCATACTTTCCAAAATCAGCTCCAGGGACTGGAGTGTATCTCGGGCGCTTTCCAACTGATCTGCCCGCTGCCTAGAAACGTCCAGAACCGCCTCCAGCTGCTCTGCCTGCTCAATTGTCGACTTTTCATACACCACCAAAAGCTCCTCTAGGGAATTTACTTGAGCTTTTAGCTGGGAAATCTGGCTCTTGTAATCGTCGCCTAACATGGAAAAGAAATCGTCCTCTCACCGGATAGTTAAAGGTGCGAACAAGATGGTATAAGTTGAAACTTTCGCTCTACACCTTGAAGTTCAAGTTGGCTGCACCGGGCTAGAAAATCAGGATAAAAAGTCGGACGTTTTGTAAGCTCCTGCTGTGTAAATTGTTAGTTTCTAAACACTTAGCAGTGAATAACAAGCCCAAGAGCGTCTAATAAAGTCGCTAAGCTTGACGTCTTATTCTAATTTTATCGAGAGTGAGTGAAGGAAATAGTGGATTCTTTCTGATTTAACTCAGCGTTTTTATTCAGTATTTTTTGATGTTTTCATTATGCGCCATCGTCACCTAAAATCCGAATTTTTTATAAGAGGATTTCCGTGGGGCAAAAACCATAAATCTGTGCAGGGATTGTGCACATTAGGACCAGCTATCCCCTGAGACTCAGAAGCGTTACATGGCGCAGAATAAACGCCCCTGAAAACAAAAAATGTTGAGCGCCGAGCTCTTTAAAGCTATTAACTCTTTAAAGCTATTGGTTCTAGAACTTAACTGATGGCAGTCACCATGCCCTGCACCTTTAGAGCGAGAAAATTGGGCTAACTCACGCCGCGTGAATCATGCTTCCTCGCACAGTGGTCTGTTACGGACCCTTGCGGGACGGAGAACAGAGACAGGCTCTGCTGAGCGTCCGCTGCTCCATACGTTTAGCCACCGCAAGTTGGAGGTATTTCTCAAAGCCCTCGATGACCGCCATAAAAGGCTGAAACCTGTCATCAATTAAGTCCTAGAAACTCTGCCCAAATGGGGTGTACAAGCCCTTTTCACAGGCAAAGCGGTATAAGGCAAATCTCTTGTGGATCTCAAATCGAAAGCTCAGTGCGTGGCAGCGCCCAAAAGTCACCCGAAAATTTCGACGACAATTTTTAAATTTAGTCAGGATACCAAAACATTCCCTTGATACCTTCCGGATCCGGCATAAATCCTAAATTTCGATAAAAGTCCACTACTTGGGGGTCGGCAAAAAGGGTGATGTTGCTGATATCCGCCCGCCGCAGCCGCTCAATGGTTTGGCGCATCAGCTCTTTCCCCAAACCGCATCCTTGAAAGTCCGGATGTACCACCACGTCCCAGACGGTGGCGTTAAACGCGTGGTCAGAAGTGGCGCGGGAAAAGCCAATCAGTCGTGTTTTTTTACCCTTCTGCTCCCACATGGACAGCACGAGGAAACTATTTTGGATTGCCGTTTTTACCTTGCGTAGGGGACGCCGTGCCCACCCTACGGCGTCGCACAACTCTTCTAGATCGTACAGATCCACTTCCCGCTCAGTGCTGAAGATAATTTGCTGTTCGTTGGTGTTGCCAATGGAAGATAGGGTGTCTGTGCCATTAAGAACCACGTTACTGCGGGCTGTGGTGGAAACGTCGGCTGTGCTGAATAAGCTTTTCCAAAAACTCATGGAGTACGGTAAAGGCGATGGTAATTAACTGAGAGGATGGAAAGGGCGGTTAGTGGGGATCGCCGAAGAACGCTACGCAAAACTCATTATTCGCAGTAAAGGCAACAGACAGCACCGTTGCTTTCGCCAATCGTTTTGCATTGTATTACGCAGCATTCCCCCATGGGTGACGGTTTCCCATAAACCCTATTTACCCAGCCAACACACAGCGGTGAACCGGGGCAAAATCGTCCCATTTAAAACCCCAGGTTGAGTTCAAAATCCCAAGTTTCAAAATGGGTCGGTGGAATACTGGGTCGGTGGAATACTGGGTCGGTGGAATACATCGTTAACTCGGGCGTGTGCTCAGTTAGACGCCAGAGGCTTTATACAGTGGGGAGTCTACGCCCTTTCAAAACGAAGCCTATTAGGGGCTGAAATCCTTGTAGTTACTGGCTTTGAGAGTTGAATGATGACGGCTCCTAAACTCTAGACGCTTTACACAGAAGAGAAAAAACGCTTTGGGGTGGGGAGTCTAAGGCAGTGGGGTGTGGAGTGGGGAATGTTTTAAGTTTTTTTTGTGCGGGGCAGCGGGAAGGAACGGTGAAAAGTAATGTGTGTGCACTTTTTCCGATTTACTTTTTATCAATTTGCTCTGTGTCTAATGGTGCAATATTTCTCGGTTTACAGTCCTTGGTGTGATGGTTACTGGCTTTCAAGTTTGTCGCTTGAAACTTTTTTAACAAAATCATTTACAGGTGGTTGGCGGCAAGGGGAAAGGCGTGATCGCCCCTTTGAAGGCAGTGTTATGGTTCTATTGTGTTTCGGTGCTTTTACCAGCTTTTCCCTTTGGCGGTGGTTTGGGCGATCGCGCCAGGTCTTCCGACAAGTTTTAAGTGTGAGTTATTGATTGAGGGTCTATCCATCGGGGTGCATTCTATTCGGAGTGTATTCGCTTATGAGCTGAGGCGTGTCACTAACCAATTCCAAAGGCTTTACGCCATGGAAAGTCGCGTCCTTCAAAATAAACATGCAGGGAGCTGAAACCCTGACAATTATTTTGAGATTTAACAATTACAGCCCCTAGTGGACCCGTCCCTGTTTGGGCTTTTTTAAGCCTTTACTTTTTCAAGCCTTTATTTGGGCATTCTACTTATTGGCGATCGCGACGGCGATTTTTAACACTGCTATGGCTTCGGGGCTCAAATCCTCCACACTCGACCTTTTAAAGCGCTTTAACCGAGCGTTTCCCCAGTTCTATGAGCAGTTTGTTAGCAACGACATTCAACTGCAAAATTTGCGCTTAGCCTATCGCCTATATCGCACCCGCCAGGCAGTAATTGAGCTAAAACCTGACGGCAATAAAAGCATTTTGCAATTTGCTTACCGCAACCAGTCTTTTTTGCTGAGCGACATTTTTGGGGTGCTCGCCGCCTATGGACTCACCATCCATAACCTCAGCCTGTACGGGCAAGTGCATGCGCCCATGCTGGTGTTTATCAAGCTGGTGGTGTCTCGGGGCAGTCAAGGGTTAACGGAAAAAACGGCGGATAACGTGTGCCGGGCCATTCAGGAGGCGTTAGCCGGGCACTTCGAAGTGGAAGAAATGCTGGCGGTGGAGTTTAACTTGGACGCTGGGCTGGAGCAGGTGGAAACGGAATTTTATGTGGACCCGGTGTTCCACTTGCCAGCGCTATTGATTGAGGCGGACAACCAGCCGGGGTTGTTTTACAAGGTAATGTATGCCATCTGGCAAGAGGATTTGCTGGTGGTAAATGCCAATCTACTGGTGTGGCGCGGGCGAACGCGACTAATTTTATATTTGCTCGGTCCCAATGAAAGTTTGATTCCGGAATATTTAGGACAGCGCATTGCGGAAGGGGTAAAGCTGCGGTTGTTGGGACAGTAGGCGATAAAGGTAAGGAGCAATAGTAGGTGCCAAGAAGTAGGTGCCAAATAGTACGGGCGCCAAAAGTAGGCACTAGAAATTAGGGGGCTTGGCTGTGGCTATGGTGGATTTTGAGGACGCGATCGCAACGTTACGACAGGTGGCGATCGCCTACGACACGAAGAAGCTCAGCACGCGACCAGACCCGGCAGCCATTGTGGAGTCAATGACAACCCTGGAACGGGGGCGGCGCGGGGAACGGCGGGAATTATCCTTGGACGATGTGCTGGGAGATTGGCGGCTGGTTTTTGTGACGGGCACCCAGAAAACCCGTAAAAAGGCGGGCACGATGATTGGAGCCGGACGTTATTTGCCCGGTTTAGTCAACATCACGATTTCCTATCGGGCTGATGATACTGTCAACGCAGGTGAAAACACGGCAAAAGATGCAGAACAAAACACCGGGCGGGTGGTAAACCAGGTAAAGCTGGGGGGACTTACTTTTACGGTAACCGGTCCCATTGAGGCGATCGCCGGGCGGCAAACCTTAGCCTTTGACTTCACTCAGTGGTGCGTGGGGTTGGGTTCTTGGATGCCCTTTAACGGCGAGTTGGGGAACGGTGCTGACGGTGATGTCACTTTTACGGAGCGTTCGCTGAAAGATCGACCGTTTTTTAATTATTTTTGGACCGATGAGCGGGCGATCGCTGCGCGGGGTAAGGGAGGCGGACTAGCCCTGTGGATTCGCACCTAGGGAACTTGTAGGGAACCATCTACCGTTGGAGTTGCTTATGTTAGACCGCGTGGATTTGGAGGCGTCGTTAGATAAGGACACCTACCGGGAGCGCATTGAATCCCTCACCTTGGAGCTGCGATCGCTTCAGGAGGAATGCCGAGGCGCGAAAATACCGGTGGTTATCCTGCTGGAAGGGTGGGCCGCGGCGGGGAAAGGCAAAATCGTCCAGCGCATGTTGAAACACATGGATCCCCGAGGATTTACGGTGCACTCCATCATGGCACCCACCCTCCAGGAGCGGCACTATCCATGGCTATGGAGCTTTTGGCAACTGTTGCCTGGGCTGGGGCAAACGGGGATTTTCTACCACAGTTGGTATAGCCGTCTTTTGGAAGGTCGCCTGTTTCAGCACATTTCTGAACAGGAATTCCAAACGATGATTCAGGAGGTTAATGACTTTGAGCGGTTGCTAACGGACGACGGGGTCGTAATCGCCAAATTTTTTATCCACCTGGGGCGTAAGGAATTAAAAAAGCGCCTTCATGACAGGGAGAAAGACCCCTTCGAAGCCTGGCGAGTGCGCCCAGAGGACTGGCAGCAGGCAAAGCATTACAAGGAGTACCAAGAAATCGCCGCCACGACCTTGGAAAAAACCAGCACGGTTAATGCCCCCTGGACCGTTGTGGCGGGCAACGATAAGCGCTGGGGACGCATCCAGGTGATGAAAACCATGTTTGACGTGGTTTCCACGGCGCTGGCGGGGGTTAACCATCCGGCAATGCCCCGCCCCCGTTTCGGCGATTCCGGGGATCCTAATCCCATAGACGACGATGGCAATGGTTTGGCGCTGTTAAGAGGGCAGAGTCAGGAGAGCAACGGAAAAAAACATACAGAGGCGGATCGGCTAGCCCAGGTGGATTTAACGGCGGCGTTGGATCGCGATCGCTACAAAACGGAGCTTAGCCAACATCAACTGCGTCTACGTCGCTTGCAAACGGCACTCCACGAAAATAACCGTGCGGTGCTGGTGCTTTTTGAAGGATGGGACGCGGCGGGGAAAGGGGGAGCCATTAAGCGCCTTACCGATTCGCTAGATCCTCGCAGCTATAAGGTGTATCCCTTTGCGGCTCCCACTGAGGAGGAAAAGCAGTACCACTATCTGTGGCGCTTTTGGCGATGCTTACCGGAAAAGGGCGCGTTTACGGTGTTTGATCGCACCTGGTATGGGCGGGTGCTGGTGGAGCGAGTAGAGGGGTTTGCGGAGAAGGCTGAATGGCGGCGAGCTTATGGGGAAATTAATGCCTTGGAAGCCCAGCTACGGCGATCGCACATAACGGTGGTGAAGTTTTGGCTGCATATTGACCCCGATGAACAACTGCGGCGATTTCAGGAACGCCAAACCAATCCCTTTAAACGCCACAAAATTACCGATGAAGACTGGCGCAATCGGGAGCGATGGGACGATTATTACCAGGCGGTTAACCAGATGTTGCACCGCACCCACACTGACGCTGCCCCCTGGACGGTTATTCCGGCGAACAATAAGTTGTATGCCCGAGTGCAGGTGATTAAGACGGTGATTGGGGCGATCGAGGCAAACTTATAGGGGGTGGGTGAGTTTCAGGCTTATGGGGATTGCTGCACCCGGCGGCGCACCTGGCGGCGTAGCTCTAGCAAAATGAGTAAACACAGGCCGCTGCTGAGCATTAGGTATAGCCAGTATTGTCGGGCGATCGCCGGGGACGCATCTAACGCTAGCCCTCCTAAGCTCGGACCGATGCTGTAGCCTATGGCCCAGCACAGAGAACCGATCGCCAAATAGGTTCCCCGCAAGGATTCCGGGGCAATATCGATAATAAAAGCGGATCCTGATGGGGCGTAGGTCACCATGCCTAGGGATAGGATGCTGAGGGCAATCACTGAAATCCCAATGGCGCGATCGCCCCCCATGCCTGCCACCCAAATACAGAAAAATCCCACCGCAAAGAGCGCCGCCGCCCCCGCTAATGTTTTGGCGTGGCTATGGGTGCGGGTAAAACGGGACACGGGAAGCTGGGTCAGGGCCGCAAAGGCAATATGCCAAGAAAACAGCCAGCTAATCATGGTTTCCGAAAAGCCGCTGCCGTTGTCCAGCTTCACCACATTGGTTAAATACAGGGGCAAAGTGGAGTCAATCTGGGACAAATACACCGTAAATAAGGTGTTCACCACCACAAACACCTGCAACGTACTGTCGCTGAGGGCCCGCTTCCAGGCGCGAGACTGGTCGTGTTTCTGGGGAGATTTTGGCAAATTATCGTTAATAAAAGCGCCTAACAGGCAGCCAAACACCAGGAAGGACACCCCATCCACCGCAAAGAGCAATTGGTACATGCCCGTGGTGGCGATCAGCACGCCCCCAAAGGCCACCCCCATTCCCAAGCCAATGACGTCCGCTAGGCGGGACAGGGCATAGGCGTCCCGGCTGGTGTCGGCGGTGGTGAGGTCTGCCACCAGGGCTTCCATGGCGGGCCAATAGAGCCCTACGCCGAAGCCCATTAGTAGGTTGCCCAACAGCAGTAGGGGAAAGTTGGACGCGGTAATGAGGGCTAAATCTGCGAGGGCTGAGGCGATCGCCGACAGTACCAACACCCGTCGTCGTCCAAATTCGGGAGAATCAGCCAAGGAGCCGCTTAGAATTCGCCCCGCCACCCCGGCAAGCTGTCCGGCACCGACGGCGAGTCCCACGGCAGTGGCAGAAAATCCAAGCTGGTTAACAAAATAAATGGGCGCGTAAACGAGAACAAAACCGGTGCCAAGCTGAAGGAGTAAGCGGCCAAAAATAAGAAGCCAAATCTCCCGGCGAAAGGAAGAGATTTGCTGGGTCATGGAGGGAGACCTCCGCGGGTCAAAGATGCACAACTGATAACGGGCTTAGACGCGATCCACTAAAAGCGAACGTTTAAAAGCGAATTTTAATAGTGGGCTCCTAAAAAGCACACTGTTATACAAAAAGCAGATAGCAAACTCAAGCCCCCGCCCATAGGATATAACCCCTCAGAGGACGTCTGAAAAGTCTAATTTATGACGCCAGCCGCTTGAGTAAGAGT
>CALGDE010000005.1 GCA_937883785.1 uncultured cyanobacterium | reverse complement strand
AGGGCTAAGAGGAAGATACAGGAAGCCTTTTAGCCTTCTTGTCACCCCGTCAGCGCTAATTGTCATAGCCCACCGACTAACGACGATCGCCACCGCCGATCAAATTTTGGTCCTGGATCAAGGACGCATCGTTGAGCAAGGTCGCCATGACTCTCTACTGGAGCAGCAGGGGCTGTATCAACGCCTATGGGACGCCAGAATGCGATCACACGGCTGGAAAATTGCCGTTTAGTAGTCTGCCCTCGCTCCAAAGCTCGTACCTGAGCATATTCATGACTGATCAAAGAAGAGGAATGAAAGCTTTCTCTATCTAAAGCTTCCACCCCTCTTGACTAATTCCCAAGGATTCGCCGAAGGCTGGGGAAATTAGGCTTCTTGGTTAATAAACGGTAGCAATGCCAACAGGCGAGCCCGCTTCACCGCCATGGTTAGGCGGCGCTGTTGCTTGGCGGTCAAACCGGTGACGCGACGGGGCAAGATTTTGCCACGCTCAGTGATAAAACGACGGAGCAAATCCACATCCTTATAGTCAATGGGCTCATCAGGCTTAAGGGGTGATACGCGGCGACGATAGTAGGCCATGGGTTCGAAAACTTAACTAAAAAACTAAAAACAACTAAACAAGAAAAAGGCAGCAGCACAGGGGCAAAAATCTGGATTATCCCGGCGCTATGGCACTACTTGGTTTCTTTGTGATTGGTGTGGCGGTTGCAGTTGGGGCAGAACTTTTTCAGCTCCATGCGACCGGTGGTGTTGCGGCGGTTCTTTTGGGTGGTGTAGCGGGACACGCCGGGGGAACGCTTGTCGATATTAGTCCGACACTCGGTGCATTCCAGGGTAATTACAATGCGAACGTCTTTACTCTTAGCCACGGGGGCACTCCTTTTTGCTGTTATGGACAACTGCGAATCACAGGGACCACCGAAAGCGGCACCAAAATCGGCAACCAAAAACTTTGGTGATACAGCGATTGGAATTTAACTAGGGATTCCGTTCTAAGGGGGTACCGAAAAGCGAAAAACTAGCCAAAAAAAATAGTGCAACTCTGTTGTCGTAAGGACTTTTTCCAACAGCAGAATTTTGCGCAGGCGCTCATTTTCGCATAAAACGTTCCGATTGATCCAGAAGCTGGGCGAACCATCGCCGCCCTTTGATGTGTAGGGAAAAGCCTCGGCGCGTCTGCACCACAATGCTGTCGATTACGCGATCGTGGATTGCTTGGCGACGCTCCTCATCCAAATAAGCCACCACGTAATCAGCCACAAGCGGGGAAGCGGTCAACAAAGCCGCCGGATTGATGCGGGCAATTAGGTCCAGGGAGATAAATCCCAACAGCAGTTCTCCACACAGAATAGCTTCTCGCTTAGTTAGCTCCAGCAGGGTGGGAACACGAGGAGCCCGTCTCCCGTAGCGCCCCTGGTCTCCGTCGGCATAGTTGAAATCCTGACCTTCAATAACTTTGATATTCATCGCCAGCCGCCCCAAGCTTTGCCCGCGATTGTTGGCCACCATCGCCACCCGCAGCAGCCACCACAGCACCACAAACAAGACTACGTGGGACGCGGGACCGAGCATGGATCCCAAACTCCAGCAGCCGATCCCGTCGATCGCCGTAGCCACCCCTCGCCGCCACACGGGGGCACGCGGAATATAGCTCAGCTCGTTGTTGTCACGCTCATAGCCGTCACGAATTCTGGACCGTTGGGGGCGATCGCGAGCCCCATCCCCATAGTCGTCCCCATAGCTATCGCCATAATCATCCCGGTAATCATCTTGATAACCATCGCGGTAGTCGTCCCGATAACCATCTTGGTAATCCTGTCGGTAGCGGGGGGGTCGGCGATCGCCCATGGCTGATTTCTCCTAACGTCCCATCAATTTACCCTTCAGGCTTAAGCTGTAACACCGCCATAAACGCTGACTGGGGCACATCCACGGTACCAATAGACTTCATGCGCTTTTTACCCTTCGCCTGCTTTTTCAGCAGCTTCTTTTTCCGGGAAATATCGCCGCCGTAGCATTTTGCCAATACATCCTTCCGCAGCGCCGGAATTTGGGCGCTGGCTACAATGCGTGACCCAATGCCCGCCTGAATAGGAATCTTAAACTGGTGGCGGGGAATTAACTCCTTCAGCTTCGTCACCAGCGCCCGCCCCACGTGATACGCCTTATCCTGATGCACGATCGCCGCCAGCGAATCCACCCGGTCCGCGTTGATCATCACATCCAGCCGCACCAATTTATCAGCGCGATAGTCCAGGAACTGGTACTCCATGCTGGCATAGCCCCGCGATCGCGACTTCAGCTGGTCAAAGAAATCCGTCACCACCTCCGCCAGGGGAATCTCATACACCAGAGTCGTGCGTCCCTTGGTCAAATAGCGCATATCCTTAAAAATACCGCGCCGACTTTGCCCCAGCTCCATCAGGGTCCCCACAAACTCCTCAGGAGTAATCATATCCACCTGCACATAGGGCTCTTCGATTTTTTCCCGATATTGGGGGTCAGGCAACGCGCTGGGGTTATCGATATAGCTCACCTCCCCCTCCACGGTGGTTACCCGATAAACCACCGACGGTGCCGTGGCAATCAGGTCCAAGTTATATTCCCGCTCCAAACGCTCCTGCACAATTTCCATATGGAGCAGCCCCAGGAAACCACAGCGGAACCCAAAGCCCATAGCGCTGGAGGTTTCAGGCTCAAAGCTCAGCGCCGCATCATTAAGCTTCAACCGTTCCAGCGCTTCCCGTAGCTCAGTGAACTGGTCGGCATCGGTGGGAAATAGCCCGCAAAATACCATGGGCTTAGCTTCCGTGTAGCCAGGCAAAGGCTCCGTTGCTGGCTTCCGTGCCATGGTCACCGTGTCGCCCACCCGGGCATCTTCCACACTTTTAATGGAAGCCGAAAAATAGCCCACTTCTCCCGCGTGAAGCTGACCCACTTGCTTTTCCGTGGGAGCCAGCACCCCCAGCTCATCAATTTCGTACTCTTGCCCCGACGCCATAAGCTTGACGCGATCGCCCTTCTTCAGGGTCCCATCCATCACCCGAAAATACACAATCACACCTCGATAGCTATCGTAATAGCTATCAAAAATCAGCGCCCGCAACGGATCTTCCACCGTATCCACCGGCGGCGGCACCTGCTGCACAATGGACTCCAAAATCTCAGGAATCCCAATGCCCGTCTTCGCCGACGCCATAATCGCATTGGAACAATCCAGCCCAATCACTTCCTCAATTTCCTGAATCACCTGCTCCGGCTCCGCCCCCGGCAGGTCAATTTTGTTTAGCACCGGAATAATTTCCAGATCGTTTTCCAGCGCCAAATACACATTAGCCAATGTCTGTGCCTCCACCCCCTGGGACGCATCCACCACCAGCAGCGCCCCCTCACAGGCGGCCAAACTGCGGGACACCTCGTAGGAAAAATCCACGTGCCCCGGCGTATCAATCAGATTCAGCACATAGTTATCACCATTTTCCGCCTTGTAATTCATGCGGGCCGCTTGCAGCTTAATGGTGATCCCCCGCTCCCGCTCCAGATCCATATTGTCCAGGAACTGCTCCTTCATCTTCCGGTCTTCTACGGTGCCGGTATCCTGAAGCAGACGGTCCGCAAGGGTAGACTTTCCATGGTCAATGTGGGCGACGATGGAAAAATTGCGAATTTTTGAAACAGGTGCGTCGGTCATGAATGGGGCAATGTGGCGCTGGGTGACTGATAGGCATTTGGCGAAGTTAATAAGTTAATTGAATTAACTTCGCCGTACTTTGCAGTGTAATGCTAATAGAGGTTTTGAGGTTAGCCCACACCAGAATAAGCAACAATCACAATCACAATCACAATCACGGTGATTCGAATCAAGCCTGTGACGACAACTTTCGCAGTTCGCAGGTGCCCCTGTGGCGTGTCACCAATACAAATCCAAGAAGCCTTACCCAGTGGGGAGGCCACGCCCTTTTCAAAAAAGCGTCTAGGGCTAAAACCCCTGTAGTTAATGGCTTTGAGTTTTAGACAATGGCAGCCCTAGACGCTTCTAATCTTTCCTGGACTTCAAGATGGGCAGGTCTGGCGCCCCCTGCGGAAGTCGCCGTCACGGACTCCAAACTCAAAATTTTCAAATTCAAAATTTATTTTGATGGATGCCAAATATAATTTGAGAGATTTTGCAATCTGGCTTAATCAAACCTGGAGCAACCCAATAGATAATCTTTACTGGCAACAAAGCTGGCTAAAGATGACTCACCTCGGATCTTTTTGCTGAAGTTGCAGCGCTGAATCAAGTTAAAGCATGTAGTTTCATCAGCTCGTCTAAAAATTTGTCAGCGAACACCAACAAGGCGAATATCAAAGGGTGAGCTAACTGTTTAGATACTGTTCCCACTTTAAATACTGTTCCCACCGTTTTATCAGGGTTACACTTCGCCCGACGATTTTATGGATAACAACATCTCTCCACGGTCCGGTCGCAAGAAAGTTGATCTATCAATTCAAATTGATCCGGATTTGCTAGATCGCATTGAGCACTTAACTGACAACCCCAGTCGGGTTATTGAAGCGGCGGTGCGCCAGTGGCTTCAAGGTGATCGTGATCGTGAAGATGACTTAACTCGTCTTTTGCCTCGAAATCCAATGGTTCCTCCCCGGGGCGAGTGGAACGATTAAGTTAGGAATAGCACATAAGAATCGCCCGGTTGTTGGGAATATACTTGGAAGATATACCTCGACAGAGCTTTGCCCGATGATTGGGTTTTCTCTTCGCTGAGATGCATTTACTTCTGATTTGTCAGACTGATACTCAACCAGTCAGATTGGGAGATTCAGTCTGAATAACCAATCAGACTCACATTTGGCGTTATTAGCTTCTAGTTTCTCCCGATAATTCCAGCTAGTTTTTTAATTTTCCTCTAGCTCTTATGGCTCCCCCCCCACCGTTTTCTCCGTCCTCTGGTCCTAAGAACCCCACAGAGGCGATGGACAAGCCCCAAGAGATTTCCACAGGTCAATCCGATTTTTCCCACGGTGACGCTGGTGATTCCAGCAACGATCCTTTGAGGGGTCGTTTTGAGGCGGGAGAGAGTGTGAGGGAGCACCATCGCCCTTCAGAAACCGCTGTCTCTCCGATGCACAAAGGCAAAGCTGGGTCTGATCAGGGGCTTTACATGGGAACGACTGCATTGGCGAGCTTCGGCGCGGAGCTGGCGTTTGTGCAGGATGCGTCGGGGCAATACTGGGATTTTTATTGGCGCGAGGCGGAGCACCACGGACTAAGTGCGCTGGATCTGTGTGGCTGTGCACTAGGGGACTGTACCTTTACTCCGGTGGCGATCGCCGAGTACCTAGACCAGCTTCAGCAGGTATTAAAGCACGGCGTTCCCAAGCGTTTTGACTGTGTAATTCAGTTCCAGAGTCGATCCCAGGAGAAGCCTTCCGATAATTTAAGTCAGAACCTTAACCCTCTCGATGGGGTTCAGGTGAAGTCTGACGGTAGCTTTATTCGCGCCCAGGCTTTTGAGCTGGTGATGAGTCCCGTATTAACGGCGGAAAGCCATGCTCGCCAGGTAATGGTAATGGGGCGCTCTGTGCAAATGGACACGGAGGCGGCGGGACAAGTGGCCATGCTGCAGCGCACGGATCGACCAGTGTTGTCCCAGCCGGGATTAGAGGCTCACCAGCGTTTACTCAGCCGTATTGCCCGCAGTATTCGCCGCACTTTGCCCTTAAGTTCAGCGCTATATCAAATTCTGCTGACGAAGATTTCGCGGCAAATTCGTCGCACCCTGGACCTGAAAAATATCTGGCAGCAAACGGTGGAGGGGCTGGGACAGGCTCTGAGCGTTAGCCGCTGTGTGGTTTGGTCTCCCCAGGTGGAGGGGGACCGGGGTATTGAAGGGGGAGACGTTGTCATTGAGGTGACGGCGGAATATGTGGGCGATGATTTTGTGTCCATGCGCGGCGAAACGGCGATGGTGGCGGACCGGCAGGGATTTATTCAGGCGATGGAAAGTGGTGATCCGGTGGCGATCGCCCAGGCGCCCAATGACAAGTATGGCAACCAGTCCCTGGTGGTGGTGGCTACGCGCTATCGGGAAGTGGTGAACGGATTTATCACCCTGTACCAATGCGATCGCGTGCGTCAGTGGACCGGGGCAGAATTGGAGCTGCTACGGGAATTGTCTGACCAGGTGGGTACGGCGATCGCCCACGCCAAACTGTTTACGGAAAGCCAAACCCTAACCAATGAGCTACGGGAGAAAAACCTTAGCTTGCTGAAAAAACAGCAGGAGCTGGAAGACGCGCGACAACAGGCAGAAGAAGTGTCCCGGCTAAAGAGCGAGTTTCTCGCCAACACGTCCCACGAGATTCGCACGCCCCTAAATGGCATTCTGTGTTCTCTCCAGTTGGTACTGGACGGCATGGTGGACGATCCTAAGGAAGCAGAGGAGTTTCTGACCACGGCCAACGAGTCGGCCATGCACTTGCTTAATATCCTGAACGATATTTTGGATGTGGCGAAAATTGAGGCGGATCGGCTAGAAGTGGGGCGAGAACCCGTCAAGCTGCTGGCGCTGCTGACCACCACCAAAAACCTTATTCAGGCACAAATTCAAGAGAAGGGGCTGTACTTCGAAGTGGAAGTGCCGGAGACCCACGATGAGATTTTGCTCTACGGGGACTACCAGCGACTTTTACAGGTAATTTTGAACCTGACGGGCAACGCCATTAAATTCACCGACGAGGGGGGCGTGACCGTCAGCGTGGATTTAATCACGTCGTCAGGGACGGACGAGGACGAAGACGAGGAAGATCCTTTGGGAGAGCCTGATGCCGGGATGGCACTGTTCCGCATCATTGACACGGGTATTGGGGTGGCGTTAGACGACCAGGACAAGCTATTCCAAGCGTTTAGTCAGGCAGATGGTCGCCGTACCCGTAAGTTCGGTGGCACGGGGCTGGGACTGGTGCTGTCTCAGCAATTGGTGCAGGCTATGGGCGGCGAGATGAATTTTTACAGTTTGGGAGAAGGGCTGGGTTCGACGGTAACTTTCAGCATGCCCCTGTATCAAGAGCCTCTGGTGGCAGCAACAGAGGATTTGACGCCATTGGACTCAGAGTAGGTTTACAGCAGGGCGCTGCATGATGGGCTCCTATCCGAAAAAACTGCACAAAAAAACTGCGCAAAAAACAACATTATGAAAACTGCTGAATAATGGCGTAAAACAGGGGTCCCAGAATCAAAGCCGGAAGCAGGGATGCCACGCGAATTGTGCCAATCTCCAGCAGGTTAATGCCGATGCCAATAATGGTGAGTCCGCCAACGCCGGTCATCATCAGCACGTGGGGATCGGTGCCTGGGTCAGGAAGCCCCTGGGCCAAAACGCTGGCGGCGAGGGAAATAATCCCTTGGTAAATCAAGACGGTAAGGGCGGAAAAGCCGACGCCGACGCCAAAGCTGCCGGTCAGCGCGATCGCTGCCATCCCGTCCATGGTGGATTTTAAAATCAGCAGGCGATCGTCTCCAGAGATTCCGTTGTTGATACTGCCTAGAATCGACATCGGTCCCACGCAAAACAATAGGCTGGCCGCCACAAAGCCTTCAGTAAATCGTCCACCGCCACGCACTTTCCGTTTTAGCCAGTCTCCCAAACGGTGCAAACGCCCTTCTAAATTCCACCATTCCCCCAACAATCCGCCGACCACCAGCGCCATTAGACCAATTACGATGCCATCCACCAGGGCACTGGGCACCTGGGTTAACTGACGCGCCATTTCCAGTCCCACCAACACCGTAATCAGCCCGACCCCTTGGGGAATGATGGACAGCATCCGCTTGGGCAGGCGCGATCGCATCAGCAGCCCAACCCCAGTGCCCGCGCACACGGTAGCCACATTAATCAGGGTTCCACTCAGTTGAGAGCCCAGGTTTAGGCTAGCGACGAGGCTGGGGACGGAGAACATTGAGAGGGGAAACCTCGATAGAAGAATTGGTTGCAGAAGCTGGTCAGGGAAACTGGCGAGAAGAGGCAATTAAAGGCACCACCAAAAATCAAAGTAACGTCGAAAGCTCGGTGGAGCAGGGTGCCGGGGAGAAGGAAACGCCCGCCCATTGCACCTCCCAAAGAAACCCGTCGCTTTAACATCGCCCTGACAAACGGGCATCTCAACGCCATTGAGGCGCACGAGCTGTTTTAAAATCCTAAAGGGCTTAAAAAACTGGCTAATGATTGAATCCTAGCTAGAGATTGTCCCATCCCGTTTACCCCGTTTCACTAGCGTTTCTTTTATGTCTTCTCCTATCTCGCCCATTAATGGCGTTTTGAATTTCCTGCGTGAAGCTGCAGCAAAGTGGCAGCAACTGGCTGTGGTTACCGGGTTGATTATTGGGCTCACTGGCTTTGGTGTGCTGGGATCCGCCGTTGAGCCCGCATCCGCCACCGGGGTGTACAACATGCCGCCGGTGGATGCAAATGTCCACGTCTACGATGAAGCCAAGCTGTTTAGCCGCCTAACGAAGGGGCAACTGGAGAAGAAGCTAACGGCGATCGCCACCAATCCCGCCACCAACGGCACCAACGTGAACTACGTCACCTTCCGCCGGTTGGACTACGGGGAAACCATTGAAACCTTCACCGAAAAGTTATTTTCCACCTGGTTTCCCACTGAAGAAATTCAGCAAAATCAAATTCTGATTGCCCTGGACGCTGTAACTAGCTCCTCCGCAATTCGAGTGGGCTCGGCAGTCCCAGAGGTCCTAACCCCAGACATTGCCACCAGCGTTGCCCAGGAAAGCCTACTGACCCCCATTCGGGACGGCAATTACAACGAAGCGTTCTTAAGCACTAGCGATCGCCTGGGCACCGTCTTGGGCGGAAATCCAGACCCCGGAGCCCCCGTTGTTGCCTCAGAGGTTGCCGTTGAAAGCACTTTCACTAGCGCCGAAGACACGGACCAGGGCAGCGCCACAACCATCGTTGTAGTGCTCTTAGTGCTAGCCACAGCAATCCCAATGATCACCTACTTCGTCTATGCCCGGTAGGCACGCCAGCGAAGTCAATAGCTGAACTCTAGAAACGAGACATCGAAAACCACTACAGGCTAGGGGCGTCATCTGCGCCGTGTCTGCGTCGCCCGTAGGCTGGTCGGAACTTGTACCCGCACTATTACTTTGCCAAAGCTGCGCGAACAACGCCCCTCAGTATTCATTGATGGGCACAGTCTCAATTCGAGTCACGATTAATTGAATTGGTAAGCTTTTGGCTACATCTCTTGTATGAAATAAGGCAGCAAGGACTTAGTCCTGGGAAGAGTCATCTGCGAAGCCCTGAACTAAGTCCTAGACTTTGACTCCATTTAGTCTTCACACTAAGTCTCTTGGTAAGGCTGCATTATTTCGGGAGAAGTTGAGTCGGTTGTGGGACTTGCGAAAAGCAAAAGGGAGGAGCCCACTTAAGCAGTGACGTTCTTCAGAGAACGACCCCGGTATCCAGTGCTGATGTAAGTTCATTGGGCTATTTACTTGTCATTGGCTTTTACCGTTTAATTGACAAGTACTGGCAAATTTTGGCCGCATCTACAAAGACAACCGAACGAAGAAATCCCCAGCGAAAAGCCAGGGATTCAGGGTGCATCTACCTATCGTTTCTTTCCTAAATTGGCTATGGCCATCCGGACATTATCTGGATCGCTTACATTAGAGGCTGTCATCATCTAAATTTCAAAGCCAATCACTGTATGGACTTCAGCCTTTGAAATTTTTTGTTCAAAAAAGGCGTACATCATCCACTACACCAAGCTTCTGGCATTTTTAGTCAGCATTGACATTGATGACAAGCCCTAGTCTCCCTCAACCGGCTAAAACCTGGTTCGATGGGAAAGCTAAGCTTATATCCTAAAGAAACGCAAACAGCGTAAATGCCTGTCCACGACATTGGAGTGTCTGACCATGGCTAACCGGGAGCATCTATCCCTACTGCTGGACGGGGCAGATGTTTGGAACCGTTGGCGGCAACACAACCCAAAAATTCAGCCAAATCTGCGGGAAGCAGATCTGCGAAAAGCAAGGCTTAGCACGATGGATCTGAGCCATGTGGATTTGTGCATGGCGTCTCTAGAAGAGGCGGATTTATCCAAGGCGGACATTCGCCACGCTAATTTATACACCGCAGATCTGACCGGGGTTAATTTACGGGAAGCCACCCTAAGCCAGGTAGATTTACGAGAAGCGTCTTTGAAGGGTGCCGATCTTTGTATGGTGACGGTGCGCGAATCAGATTTAAGTCGGGCGGACTGTCGTGAGGCGAATTTTTACACGGCGGCTTTGAAGGGAGCGAAGTTTCGGGAAACGGATTTTTCTCGAGCGGATTTGCGGGAAGCCAACCTGTGTATGACCGATTTACGGGAGGCGAATTTGCGATCCGCCAACCTAAGCCTGTCGATCCTCTGTATGGCGTCGATGGTGGGGGCAAATTTATACCAAGCGAATCTGAATTTGGCCAACTTAAGCCTGGCGAACCTGTGCGTAGCCAGCTTAATGGGCGCAAATTTAGACGCGGCGACGTTAATTGGCGCAAATTTAATTGGTGCTAACCTTTACACGGCTAGCCTGGTGGATGCCATTTTAAAAGAGGCGGATCTACGGGAGGTGACCCTTAGCAATGCAGATTTGTCGCGATCCAACTTAAGCATGGCTAACTTGAGCATGGCTAACTTGCGGGAAGCAAAATTCGTCGATACCAATTTGGAAGGGGCGAATCTGCATAAAGCCAACCTGTGGGAGGTGACCCTAAATAACGCGCTGCTGCGGGAAACCATTATGCCCAACGGTCAGCGTCATGGTTAGGCTCTGGCGTTGATTCATCTGACCGTTAATTTAAAGGGGTTATGGTCATCGTTTGCGAAGCGTTTCCGAAGCACGTAGTGCGGATTCAGCTGCATTACGCGACTCAAAATCATCATTTAAATCTCAAAGCTATTGGCCGCACAGGTTTCAACCCTAGTGAATTTTGTTTTGCTAGGGCATGGACTTTCCATTGCGTAAAGCTTCTAGCAGTCCTTTGGTGACACGCCCTAGCGCTTTTTGCCTCTGCTTCCGCCCACCAGGTCGTTTATTCCTCTTCGTCGTTGCTAGTGTCGCCTTCATCTCCGTCAGCTGCCTCTGCTTGCTCAGGCAGCGCCGCTAAATCAATTTGCTGACGATAGTAGTCAACACCGCGCACTTCCACTTTGACCGGGTTGCCCAAAGCATAGCGGCGGCGGTTTTTCCGACCCACCAGGGTTTGTTGGCGCGATCGATATTCGTACCAGTCGTCTTTTAGGGATGAAACGTGAACCAGCCCTTCCACCTGTAGCTCTTCAATTTCCACAAAGAATCCGTAGGACTGGACGCCCACAATCAACCCCGTAAAGCTTTCTTCAATGCGAGATTGCATGGTGGCGGTGCGCTGGAGTCCAATAATATCGGACTCGGCGTCTTGCACTGCCCGTTCGCGATCGCCCAAATTCGTCAACGTGGTTGCCAGGCGAGAGTCCAAATCCTGGTGCACATCCGGCGGCAATACGTTCCAATCAATTTCCCCGTGACAGGTGTGGTCCCGTAGGTTGACGGATTTCTTAGAGCGGGTGGTGCGGCGATCGCGCCCTTTTTCAAACACCGCGTTCAACACATGCTGCACCAGAAAATCGGCGTAGTGGCGGGTGGGCGCATTGGCGGTAGCGTACATAGGTAGCGCCAAACCAAAATGGGGGCGGGGCGTCACGCTGTAGTAGCTGGACTTCAGGGTGGGCAAAAATAGGGTATTGAGAATCTTGCTCCCGCTGGGGGACTCGGCCAGTTCTTCTAGGCAAGCTTGGTAAGCTTTGGGACTCACTTCAGCGTCATCGTCCAGGGTGTAGGTTAGCCCTACGTTGCTAGCCAGCTTGATGGCATCTTGCACTTCGCTGAGGGGGGGCACCGTTTGGCAGCGATACAACGCAGGCACGCCTAAAGCCTGGAGATGCTCAGCAATACCCTGGTTAGCGGCAATCATCACCTCATTAACCAGTCCTTCCGATGGCTGCTTGTTAGGGGGCAACACTGGCACCCCCGGAACGCCCTCCCGCTGAAGGGTAGATTCCGCTTCCGGTCCCCGCCGGAGCTCAAATCCACCGCGATCGCGCCGCTGCTGTTTTAGCCCGTTGGCAACGCTTTGAAGCTGGGGCAGCAGTTCCTTAATGCCTTTAACTTTTGACACGTCAGGCTCGTCACCGGTTTCACTCATTAAGTTGCTGATTTGCTGACTGGTCAACGCCACATCAGCACGCACCACACTGGGCTGAATTTCAAATCCCACGCGCTGCCCTGCATCGTCCAGGGTCAACAGCACCGAAACGCCAAGGCGATCCTGTCCTGTAACAAAGGAGCCATGGCTGGCGCTCACCTCCGGCGGAAATAGGGGCAACACCGCGTCGCTTAGATAGGCAGCCAGTCCCCGCCGCTGAGCTTCCCGATCCAAAGGAGATCCTAAAGGCACATAGTGGGCAATATCCGCCATATGTACCCCCAGGCGCATTTGACCGTTGCCGTTGGTTTCCACCGTAATGGCGTGGTCGTAAATGGGCACCGAGCCGTCACCTTCTCCGTTGGCGATCGCCACAGTGGGCAGCGATCGCACATCCAGGCGTCCTTTGATATCTGCGGCTTTTAAAGTTTTCTTCAGGGCAGGTAATTTTTCCGCTGCGGCGATCGCCCCCGGAGCAAACCGTTCCAGCAGCCCATACTTACAGGTAACGATATCCACGTCCCGCGCCGCCTGGGCATCCACCCCCAGCACCTTGTTGATTTTCCCCTTCGGCAACATGCGCCCCAGGGGATACCGATCAATATCAACACTGACGAGATACTCCACAATCTCGTCCAGGTTCACCCCTTCGGTCTCCCCCAACGCCACCTCAAACAGCAGGCGATCATCCAACGGCGTGGCGCGAAATTCACCGCCATCGGTCTTCTTTACCCGCGCCAGCACCGACTGGTTTGATCGCTCCAGCACCAGGCACACTTCCCCTTCCGGACTACGGCGACGATTGCGCCCAGCCCCTTCCTTAATCACCTTTACCAGGACGCGATCGCCATTCCACGCATTGGATAAATGATTCTCGTGGATATACACATCCTCTGTATCATCATCATCCTGAATCGCAAAGCAAAAACCCTTGCTCGAACAGCGCAACTTCGCCTCAAACAACTCCTCTTGGGGCTTCGGCGCGAGGCGATACCGACCCCGCTCTTTTTCCACAATGCCGATAGTTTCCAGCGCTTTTAAAGCAATACCCAAATGTTCTTTATCGGTACCTTCTTCCAAATTCAGTTTTTGCTCCAGAATTTTGGACGTTAAGGACTTATCGCCAGTAAAGCTAGACAAAAGGGCAGCAATTGAAAAATCCAAAGCGCGTAAACCTCCAACGGTAAAACCAAACGATAAAAACCAAATAAGCGCCCAAGCAATAACGTTATTTAGCCGCCATTTAAACGTAGCGATTCAAAAGACCAAAACTTCTAGTTTCAACCTTAAAGCCTTGAAGCAGCTAAAAACAAAATTCTCAACGTCGACAACAATTAGTGACACCAAAGCGAAGAAAGGTCACGAAAGTTGTGGAGAATCAGACTAACGCAGTGAAACGCAAGTTGGGACAAATTAAACGCCTAACGGCGACGTTTTTTGTTGGGCTAACGTTATTTGTCAAGTCAATTTTGCCATAAAGCGACTCGTTAGTAACTGAGTTGAAAGTCGTTGAGTTAAATCGCAGACAATTTTCATTTGATTTTCATTTATTCAGCGTCAGGGGCTGTCACCATTTAAATTTAAGGACCATTAGGGCGTTTCATCATCCCTTACGGGAAGCTCCACAAAACGAAAGATTAGCCGGTACGCTACATTAGCGTTACGTTATCTGTCCCAAGTTTGAGCGGGGCTCGCTGTCAACAAGTACCTCTAGTAATTTCACTATTTATGTTTGCAGAATTTCGATCGCGGTATCCCACAGGCTGCTTAGTATCGAAAATGCTGGAATTCACCCAGGGGCAGTACGTGGTGACGGTGGCGGTGGAACAGGAGGGGCAAGTTTTAGCCACGGGTATGGCGGCGGCGGATACGCTGGAAGAAGCTGAGGATCGGGCTCGCGTTCGGGCTTTGGAAGCCTTTGGATTGGTGGAAATTGACTATGACGGCTCGGTGACGCTGCTGGGGGACTCCCCCCCCAATGCTCTCCCCTCCAATAACCGCCCCATTGCCCAACTGTCAGGCACCGCCTCAACTCAACCGCTCCTTGCCGAAACAGTTCCCAGCATTGAAGCCGCGGAAAGTACACCGGAGACCACTCCTGAGAAGCCAGAGACAAAGGAGTATTCCTCCACCAAGCCCAAAGTCAAATCTCCGGCGGGAAAATCTTCTCAACCTTCGCCTATTAAGAAACCAATATCAGACGTTCAGGCAACGGAAATCCCAGAGCTGGATTTTGAGCCGATTGCGTCTCCGGTTTCATCATCGCCGTCTGCTTCTGCCACACCTGCTTCTGCCACACCTGCCCCTTCGGCGCCAGAATTACCGGCGGATTTATCCGATGCGATCGCCCAAATTGACCTCCTGATGGGGCAAGTGGGCTGGGACAAAAAACAAGGGGTGGCTTACCTGCAAGAAGCTTATGGTAAGCGCACCCGTGCCGAATTAACGGATCAAGAACTTATGGGATTTTTAGGACATCTACAAACCCTGGTGCAAAAGGACCTAGATTTTTAGACGCTGACCTTTAGGCGCCTTCTAGCGACCTACACCCACATAGCGGTAGCCCAGCGATCGCATCTCTGTAGGATCCAAGAAATTACGCCCGTCAATCATCACCGGCATATTCATCAGCTTTGCCATGGCACCGTAATCCAAGGTCTTAAACTGGGACCAATCGGTCACCAACACCAGCGCATCGCAGCTATCAGCTAAACGCTCCGGATCCGTCTCCACATAGACGTTGGACAAACCGTGGCGCATTCCCGTTTGGGACACAATGGGATCGTAAGCTTTCACCTTTGCCCCTAGGCGATTAAGTTGCTCAATCAATGTCAAAGCCGGAGCATCCCGCATATCATCGGTATCGGGCTTAAAGGTCAACCCCAGCAGACCGACGGTTTTACCTTTCAGGATTTTTAGCTCGCTTTGAAGCTTTTCAATGGCGATTGTGCGTTGGTGCTGGTTAACCGACACCGCTGATTTCATTAGCTGCGCTTCGTAGCCATAATCGTTGGCGGTATGAATTAGCGCCGACACGTCCTTCGGGAAACAGGAGCCACCCCAGCCAATCCCCGCCTGCAGGAACTTGCCGCCGATACGGGAATCTAAACCGATCCCCTGGGCTACCTGCACCACATCGGCCCCCACGCGATCGCAAATATTCGCCACCTCGTTCACAAAGCTAATCTTCGTCGCGAGAAACGCATTAGCCGCATACTTCACCATCTCCGCCGAGCTTAGGTCCGTCTTAACCACCGGCACCTGAGGCAGCTCCTTATCCTCAGCAAATTCACGGGTAATAATCGGCTGATACAACTTCTCCATCATCGACAAAGCCTGAGCTTCATTACTGCCCAGCACAATGCGATCTGGATTAAAGGTGTCATGAACAGCCGAGCCTTCCCGCAGAAACTCAGGGTTACTCACCACCGCAAAGGACGGCTCGCTAGCGCCTTCGTTAGCTTCATTAAACCCATCCATCACAATCATCCGAACCCAGTCACCGGATCCGATAGGCACCGTAGACTTATTGACGATGACCTTAAATTCACTACCGCCTTTCAAATTCGAGCCAATGCCACGAGCCACCGCCTCCACATACCGCGTGTCACTTTCCCCATTGGGCAATGGCGGCGTTCCCACAGCAATAAACATGATTTCGCCATGGTCAACGCCAGCGGCCAGATCCGTGGTGAATTCAATGGAGCCCTTTTGCATAGAGCTTTGCATCAGCTCTGACAACCCCGGTTCGTAGATAGGGGACTGTCCTGAGCGCATCAGCTTAACTTTTTCCTCGTTGTTATCAACGCATATGACCTGGTGCCCTGAGTGTGCCAAGCAAACCCCTGTTACTAAGCCAACATATCCGGTACCGATAACACATACGCGCATAGCTAAAGTCCTTTGTACAACTAATTTTCTCTAACGGATTTTCCCTGTGCCGACGGAACGCCCCATGGCTGACTCGCAGGACATCGAACCAGGCGATGGCTCACCCTATCGCTTCTGTCATAGCAAATCTGTCACGCAACTGGCTCCTATGGCGTAATGGCAACATAAAAGACATTGCGGAGGAAATTTGGCGCGGTGAAATCATCGCACAGACTCTTCCTTCACCTTGCTGACTATTCACCAGAACGGAGTCCTAAACAGGGAAGATCGGTTGGCTCTCTAAGCTAGTTTTCCCGGAGACAAGACCCATACGATCATGCCCCCTCCCAGCTTATCCACCGCGTTTCCAAGCATTCTCCAAACTCGCAGACGGCTCTGTGAAAACTGAAGAATAGCCGAGATGTTGCTGCTTAGTTCTCAATACTGGGAGATCGCGCCCGTGGGCTTACGCTCAAGCAAGTCCACTTTTCGCCAACTCTGCCTCTACCAGGGGCTGTCATCATCTAAAATCAAGAGCCTTTGAGCGTCAGGGTTTCAGCCCCTAGACTTTTTTGTTTTAAAGGGGCGTGTACTCCCCACTGTGTAAGGCTTCCAGCACTTAACTGATGAAACACCCTAACCCTGCTTTTCACTCAAGTGTTCACGAAAATAACTAATTGTCTTGTCCAACCCATCGTTCAGAGGAATTGTCGGAGCCCAATCTAGCCACTTTTTCGCACGGGTAATATCTGGCTGACGACGGCGAGGATCGTCCTGGGGCAAAGGCTTGAAATTAATGTCAAGACTGGGGTCCGTTAAGCTCCGCACAGTTTCAGCAAGCTGGAGAATGGTGTACTCGTCAGGATTGCCCAAATTAACCGGACCGATGTGCTCCTCGTTGTTCATCATGCGAATAAACCCTTCCACCAGGTCAGATACATAGCAGAAGCTGCGAGTTTGGGATCCATCGCCATATACGGTCAAAGGCTTGCCCTGTAGGGCTTGGACGATGAAGTTGCTGACCACCCGCCCGTCGTTTTCCAGCATCCGGGTACCGTAAGTATTGAAAATTCGCACGACCCTAACGTCAACGCCGTTTTGGCGGTGATAGTCAAAGGTCAAGGTTTCAGCAATACGCTTACCCTCGTCGTAGCAACTGCGAGGACCAATGGGGTTCACATTGCCGCGGTAATCTTCCGTTTGGGGGTGAACTTCTGGATCCCCATAAACCTCAGAGGTGGACGCCAGCAAAATACGGGCTTTGGTGCGCTTTGCCAGCCCTAACATATTCAGAGTGCCGGTAACGTTGGTTTTGACCGTTTTCACCGGATTGTACTGGTAGTGCACCGGCGAGGCGGGACAAGCCAGATGGTAAATCTGATCGATTTCTAGGCGAATGGGCTCGGTAATGTCGTGGCGAATTAGCTCGAAGTTTGGGTTGCCTAGCCAATGTTGAATATTACGCTTGTGCCCCGTATAGAAGTTATCGAGACAAATAACGTCATGGTCGGCGTTCATTAGGCGATCAATGAGGTGCGAGCCAATAAAACCCGCGCCGCCGGTGATCAGTATTCTCATAACTACACAGGATTAAGAAGGGCGCATCGGTTCAGCATTTGGTTTTTGGATTCTTAAACGCTAGCGCAGCCCGTCCAACTAATTTTTCGGTTCGTTGGTTGGGGACAAAGCCAATGTTTACGCTGAACCTCCAATACTTTATCACGGGCATTTTGGAGCCTTATCCGAATTTTTAGGGGCATTTTCAAAGCGGAATATTGGCAACAAATATTTCTACACACTAATCCCAACAGCTGGGCTGCCCAACCTTGTGAGGATTGCCTCCCACCCTAAAAACTTATGACCCAGACGGTTCACAAACCTATGTTTTAAAGACCTATATTTTTGCGAAAAACTTAGCTATCGTCAGACCAGCTGCTGCGCCATTCCATGTCGGCTTGAGCAATATTGAGCTTTTTCTGAATATCCTGATGCTGCTGGTTTAAGGTCTCTAACTGGCTAAACAGTTTGCGAATCTTGAGCGATCGCCGCCGCAACTCAGGGTTAACCAGCTCCAGGTCGCTTAAGTTGAGGTGTACCGCCACCACACGCATCGGAGTCGGGCGATCGCCAAAGGGAGGGGCTTTCGTGGGCTCAATGGTTAGGGCGAGTAAGTTTGGAGTTTTTGAAGACGACTCGCGGCTGAGGGAGAGGTCGCCTTCAATAAATGGATTGGCGAGGGGCTCGGGAATGGCCTTGCTGGTCCTTAGAAGCCGGTTGGTACGGTAAGAGGTTTTTTGCAGGCTGGACAACACTAAACGCTCCCACGATCGCTGCCACTGGATAACGTCAAAAGGTACTTCACTTTTGGTAATGTCCACCGGCGGAGTGTCCGGCAACGATGAACTTAAGCTTGCCAGCCCCAAGGTGCTTAATCCAGTACTTTCTGATTTCGGCTGAATAACCAAGGGTTGATTCTTGCTGGCAATCGAGGCGACTTCATTCCCATCGGCACCGTTTTTCTCGTCCCCAGCATTTCCTTCGGGACCCTTTTCTGCAAAATATTCCCCTAGAAAGCTGCTACTAACGTCGCTGCTGGAGGAGGTATTGTCCGGGTCCTGATTGGCATCGCGATCGCCCTCAGTCTCCTCACTTCCTTCACGATCCTTCTCCAAATCCCCCAACTCTTGCTCCGATTCCAGAGTCTCTAAATCTTGCTGATCACCCTCTGAATTAACTTCGTCGTCGCGATCGTAGATTTCGTCCGTAAAATCCTCTGATGAAACGTTTTTTTCTTCCGCTATAAATTCATCTAGGGCGCCAACTTTTACCGGACCTTCCTCGAAGTTTTCGTCAATATTTTCTGCTTCGATATCTTCATTATTTTCGTTTCTTTTCTCCTCACCTTCTTCGTCATTTAAGCCTTTAGGATCATTATCTTTTTTACTTTCATCGCTGCCATCTTCATCTGAATCTTCGCCCATAACCGACTCAAGGGCATTGGCTAGCGCTTCCGCTAGACGCTCCGGAGACAGTCCCGTTTCCGACAGTTCTTCTGAGGCAATTTCGTCGCTTAAAACGACTAAGGTTCTATTATTTTCGCCTAAGTCGCTATCGCCATCGAAGTCGCCACCATCAAAATCACTGCCTTTCTTAGCCTTACCTTTTCTGTTCCTACGGCGCTTCCGGGAAATTTTGGCGTTGGAAAATAAGCTGCTGATTATAAATTCTTGAAAGGAGTCGGGATTTTTTGGCTGTTTGTCCAAGGCCGAGTCCAAAACCCCCAATAGATTTTGCTGCAACTCAAGTCCTAACGCTTTTACTTTGTTTTGTAGGGTTTGCTTTTGTTCTGGAGTTAGATCCAAGAACTCTTCAGGGTATTGCGTTGTACAGACCTGATAGCAAGCTAGGATCAATTGCTGCCGGGCGGTTTTTCCCAATAGGGCTAAGTAGTGACGGTCAGCGCTGTGTAATTTCTGGGCGATCGCCTGGGTTTCAACTGATAATCCCCGCAACTTATTTTTTAAATTAAGAATGGAGTCAGCCATAGAAGAATTATTGTTGAATTGCCCCAGATGTTCTTCTCAGTTTTTTGCTCTTATTGGCGTCCATATTGGAATGGCTAGCAACCTACTTCTTGATTAAGCAGAATAAGTGATTAGCTGATTTTCCAACTCTTCGCCCAAAATAAACCGGCTAAAGCGACGCACCTGAATTTCCTCACCAAAGCGGGCGATCGCCTTTTGAACCAGCTCCTCTACGTTAATACTTTGATCGCGAATGTAGGGCTGGGTAAGTAAACACATATCTTCCAGTCGCTTTTGCACCCGCTCCCCCGCAATTTTCGCCTTGGTCTCTTCTGGTTTCCCCGCTAAATCATCTCGCCCTAGCTCCAGCGCCTGTTCCTTTAAAATCAGCGCCCCAGGAACATCGGCAATGGAAATATATTGAACTTGAGAACAGGCGGCAATTTGCATGGCGACATTATGAGCCAGGTCCTGAAAATCAGGATGCTTTGCCACCGTATCAGTTTGGCAATTTAGCTCCACCAAGACACCAATACGGTTGCCCGTGTGAATGTAGCTGGCGATCGCCCCTTCCGCCGTTGTTTGACCGACCGTCGGAGTCTCCGCTGCAATTCCACGCTGGCGCAACCACTCTAGCGCCCTAACCAAATCACCATTGGTCGACACTAAAGCACGCTTACAGTCCATAATTCCCGCGCCAGTTTGAGCCCGAAGGATCTTGACCTGGTTCGCCGTAACCATTTCCGCCATGGTGGATGAATAAAGGTCCAACCCTAATCCTATGGGGAATCGCGGGAAATATCACCCCAACGGTGCCAATCTTGCCACTTTCAACTAAAGTCCCCCCAACAAAAACGTTGAGGGGATTATGACAATCAGCCCAGTTACATAAACTTGCAATCTGCAAAACCAGAGCCGCAAGATTTTTTGTCCACAGAGCGCGACTGACTTCAGCGTTTAACCAGCAGCGGTTTCTGCGGTTTCCGCCTCTGTAGCAGCAGATTCCTCGGGAGCAGCTTCCTCGCCCTCGTAAACCTCATCTTCAAAGGACTCAGCATCGTATTGGTCATAATCATCGGTGGTCAGCTCACCGTGACGCCCTTCATAGATGGCATCCGCAAGGCGGCCAATGATTAGCTTGATGGAACGAATTGCGTCGTCATTGGAAGGAATAGGCACATCCACCACGTCGGGGTCGCAGTTGGTATCCAGCAAAGACACGATGGGAACACCAAGCTTGATGCACTCTTGAACTGCGTTGTACTCACGACGTTGGTCAATGATGACAACGATGTCCGGCTGGCGACGCATGTTTTTAATACCGTCCAGGTACTTCTTCAACTTTGCCAGCTCACGACGTAGTACGGACGCTTCCTTCTTAGGCAACAGATCTAAAGCTCCGGTGGCTTCCCGACGCTCTAGCTCCTTCAAACGCTCAACCCGACCTTTGATGGTGGACCAGTTGGTGAGCATTCCACCCAACCAACGCTGGTTAACGTAGTAGCCACCGCAGCGGGCTGCTTCCTGGGCAATGATGCCCGCAGCTTGACGCTTGGTCCCTACGAAAAGAACGTTTTTGCCTTGCTCAGAGGCGGTGCGTAGGTACTGGTACGCCGTCTCCATACACTGGGCGGTTTGCACCAGGTCGATAATGTGAACGCCGTTGCGGGCGGTAAAAATGAAGGGATCCATTTTTGGATTCCAACGGCTGGCCTGGTGACCAAAGTGAACCCCTGCTTCCAGGAGTTCCGCCAAAGAAACTACTGCCATTATTTTTCTCCTTTTCGGGTTTTAGCCTCCACCCAAGTTGTTTTTAGCGTTGTAGCGTGGGTAAAAAAGTCCCGAATGCCACTGCCTAAACCCGAAATCTTGGGTGTGCGATTTGTGAATTAGCCGAACTAGGGTAACACGATCGCCCAACATCAATCCCATTAAGTTGCGAAAAAAAGCCGGGGTCATTGAGTTGGATAGATTAGAAATGCAGGGATTGTAATGTTGTGACAATTTTTGGGGAGTGATTGATGAAATTGATTGCTGGCTTGGTGGCGTTGGTGGCAGTGGGCGGGGGGTTGGCACTAACGAATCCATCGCCGGAAGCCTACGCGGAGGAGGCGAGCCACAAGTTAGTGGAGAAGTTGCAGACGGAAACGTGCTCTGAGTTATCCAATACCTTCGGAATTAACCTTCAGGAGCAGTGTCGCAATGTGGTGGCGGAGTTGAGACCCCAGCTTAAGGGGCTGATTGAGTCGGGTACTGAGCGGACCAATTTAGGCGTGGTAAGCCATTACAAAACCACGCTAACGGCGAGCTCGCTATTGCCAGATTTTTTGTCGGGGCAGCTGCCGAGCTATGAGGTGGAAAGCCTCGGTGTCGCAACTCAGTTTGTGTTCTACCGCGCGGAAGAAGTGCCAGCGCCAGAGGAGAACAACTGAGGAAATGTCCTCGTTAGAATAATCGGCGTGCAGCATTTTTGACTTGGGTTCTGTGTGCCCGGTCGGTGCGCGGCGCTATCCATTGCTCCTGCGTATTCCAAGTGTTTGCATTTCTCGATTAGCCAAGCGGTAAGGCACTGGTGAAGGATCCAGCATTCACGGGTTCGATTCCCGTATCGAGATCCCAAAAGCTAGCCAAGCGGTAAGGCAACAGATTTTGGTTCTGTCATTCGCAGGTTCGATTCCTGCGCTTTTAACCAACCCAAACCCTGAAAAGGTTTGACTCGTCTTTTAAACGAGACCCTGGCAAAACGCAGAAATGCGTTGCGGTTCGACTCCGCATTTTTTGGGACTGGAGCGATCGCCCCGAGCCCACCGTCACCAAATCCAAAGGGATAGCAGCGCCAATCCTTCGGGGGTGGCAATGCTAGACCGGCGAGTATGGCGGCGGCAGGCAACGGAAAAGTGACCCGCGCGATCGCCCCGTCATTGTTTACGAGTCGGTCTCTTTCAGCTTTGATTTGTCCGTAGCTTGGCTGTGGCTTACCGGGCGAAACAGCCGTACTCCTGAGCTTTGACCGCGATCGCCCGTTGCGGCTCCGTTTGGGGCGATCGCTCCATCCCTCTCAAAATTTTTACGCCACCATTTAAATCCTTAGAATAGTGACCGTGCAGCATTTTATGACTTGGGTTCTGTATGCTCGGTCGGTGCGCGGCGCTATCCATTGCCCCTGCGTATTCCAAGTGTTCACATCTCTCGATTGGCGCAGCGGGTGACGCGCTGGCTTAAGTTGCCAGTTGACGCAGGTTCGACTCCTGCATCGAGAACCAACAAAAGTAGCCAAATTGGTAGAGGCGATAGATTCAGGTTCTATTGGGCGTAAAGCCCGTGCAGGTTCAAGTCCTGTCTTTTAACCAACGTCACTTCGGTGGCACTTGCCTGTCACGCAAGCTATTGGCAAAACGCAGAAATGCGTTGCGGTTCGACTCCGCATTTTTTGGGACTGGAGCGATCGCCCCGAGCCCACCGTTACCAAATCCAAAGGAATAGCAGCGCCAATCCTACGGGAGCGGTAATGCTGGACCGGCGGGGACGGGACGGGGGCAACGGAAAAGTGACCCGTGCGATCGCCCCGTCATTGTTTACGAGTCGGTCTCTTTCAGCTTTGGTTTGTCCGTAGCTTGGCTGTGGCTTACCGGGCGAAACAGCCGCACTCCTGAGCTTTGACCGCGATCGCCCGTTATGGCTCCGTTTGGGGCGATCGCTCCATCCCTACTCCCTACTGACCATCGGGAAATAACAGAATTTTTAAACCAGCGCCTCTCACAAAAACCGAGCTTAGAATATTGACAGCCATGGCTGATCTAAACGGTTTGAAGGGAGAGTCATACAACCCTTTGCGAGTTGGTTCCGTATGCCTACTCGGTGCGCGGCACTGTGTGCGCCTGCGTATGCCAAGGGTTTGCGCTGTCTCTTTTGTGGAATGGTTCCACCTGGGCTTTGCCCGAGAAACACGGGTTCGACTCCCGTATTGGCCGCCACAACCCAAAAGTTAGCTCATTTGGTAGAGCGATAGATTCTTAATCTATTGGTAGTAGGTTCGAGTCCTACACTTTTAAACCCCAAACCCTGAAAAGGTTTAACCCGACTTTCTACTGGAAAGTCACTCGTCTTCGGAACGAGCTATGGCAAAACGCAGAAATGCGTTGCGGTTCGACTCCGCGTTTTTTGGGACTGGAGCGATCGCCTCGAGCCACCCGCCACCAAATCCAATGGAATAGCAATGCCAAACCTACGGGAGCGGCAATGTTAAACGGCGGAAATGGAAGCGGTAGGCATCGGAAAAGTGACCCGCGCGATTAGCCCGTCATTGTTTACAAGTCGGTCTCTTTCAGCTTTGGTTTGTCCGTAGCTTGCTATGGCTTACCGGGCGAAACAGCCGTTCTCCTGAGCTTTGACCGTGATCGCCCGTTGCGGCTCCGTTTGGGGCGATCGCTTCATCCCTTTCAAAATTTTTTTGTTGACTCCTGCTCCCATGTTCTTCTTCAAAACCTTTTACATCAAGCCCACTGAGCGCGGTTTGCTCTTCCGCCGCAGTGA
The DNA here is from genome assembly GCA_937883785.1 of uncultured cyanobacterium. Taxonomy (GTDB): domain Bacteria; phylum Cyanobacteriota; class Cyanobacteriia; order CACIAM-69d; family CACIAM-69d; genus CALGDE01. The sequence goes on along the minus strand of CALGDE010000005.1, from coordinate 6,054 downwards.
CTTCAAGCAGATTTTGAACCCCGGAATCCACCGCTTCATTGGTCGCCGCTGGAACGTGCAGGTTTTTGATGTGCAGGAATCGCGGCTAACCCTGCGCAACCTGGAGTTTTTGCTCCAAGAGCATGGAGACGCCTTTTCCGAACACTGCGAAATTGTGCGCACGGGCTACAACGAAGCGGCATTGGTGAAGACGCCGTTGCAGTGGTACGTAGTGGAGCGGGACGAAACGGCGGCATTCTGGCGCGGGTGGAATCGAGCCAACCCGGTTACGGTGCATCGGTTTAACCTGGACGACACCCTAGAAATCTCGACCAACCTGGTATCTCAAATTCAGCATCGTCAAGGGCTAAGTCCCGCTATCCAGTTTGTCAACGTACAGGAAGATGAAGTGGAATTGCTTTACCGTGACGGCAATTTTTTACAATTGCTTACCCCAGGCAGATATGCATTCTGGAACGTTAACCAAGAGTTGCATATGCAGCGTAGTCGCCGTCTAGGGGGGATTTTGACCGTCAAAGATACGGAAAATTTGATCGACAATCATCCCGAATTTGTCGAAGAATATTGCGAAATCGCCACCCTGTCCGAAACGGAAATTGCGATCGTGCGCGACCAGGGCAACGTGATTGATATTCTGCCGCCGGGAAGCCGTCGACTGTTTTGGAAAGGGGTGACCATTGAGGCGATTAACACCCAAGACCAGCCCCAGCTAACGGATCGCCAAATCAAGGAATTAATTCTGGGACGCGACCCCGTAAAACGCATGGCAATGTCTTTGGTGACGGCGATCGAAGTGGCGCCACAACACGTAGGTTTGTTTTACGAATCGGGCACCTTAGCGGAGACTCTCGAGCCCGGCTGGCATAGCTGGTGGTCCGTGGGACGCTCTATGAAGACCGAGGTTGTTGACCTACGTCTGCAAGTTTTGGAGGTGTCGGGGCAAGAAATCCTGACTAAGGATAAGGTGGCTCTGCGCCTAAACCTCACCACTGGCTATCGCATTACCGATCCCAATTTGGCGCTGTCGTCCTTGAAAAACGTGCAGGAGTATCTCTACAAAGAGCTACAGTTTGCGTTACGCGGGGCGATCGGCACCAAGACCCTCGATGAATTGCTGGAGGACAAAGGGGCGATCGATGGGGAAGTGTTGCAGTACATTCAGCCCAAAGCCGAGGAATATGGCGTGGCGATCGCCTCAGTGGGGGTCAAGGACATCATTCTGCCCGGCGAAATGAAAACCATTTTGGCCCAGGTGGTGGAAGCGGAAAAATCCGCCCAAGCCAACGTAATCCGCCGTCGAGAAGAAACCGCCGCCACCCGCAGTATGTTGAACACAGCGCGAGTCATGGAAAACAACCCCATGGCCATGCGCCTTAAAGAAATGGAAGTGCTAGAGCGCATCGCTGAGAAGGTGAACGGCATTGAAGTGCGCGGCAGCTTGAATAACCTGCTGTCAGATTTGGTTAGCCTACAGGACTCACAGTAGCGCCCACTGTCTTGCAGCATTTTTCCGTAGAGAACGGTGGGGAAAAAGAACAGGACGGAGTATTATGGTTGTCTGTCAATTTGTTTATACCGCCTTCAACACCTAAGTAATGGTTAAGATTCGCCTTAAGCGCTTCGGAAAAAAACGCGAGGTTAGCTACCGTATCGTCGCTGCCCAAAGCACCTCCCGCCGTGACGGTCGCCCCCTGGAGGAGCTGGGATATTACAACCCTCGCACTGATGAGACGCGCCTAGAAGTGCCCGCGATCGTGCGTCGTTTGCAGCAGGGTGCCCAGCCCACTGATACAGTTCGCAGCATTTTGGAAAAGGCTAATATTTTTGAACAGGTGAAAACTGCGAGTAAGGCTGAAGCTTAGGCTTACGGGCTGTTTTGGGGAGTTTTTGACACCTCAGCAGTGTGTCTTAGCGGGCTTATTGCTATCTCAGCGTGATTTCCCTGCTGTGTTGGCAGTTTAGTTAATGGTGAGATCTGTGTCTTCTTCTCCCGAAAATCCAGCCGTACCTGATTATTCAGCGTTGGTGCGTTTTTTTCTTAAGCCGCTATTAGATACACCAGATTCGTTGACCGTTGATTGTGAATCGGTTCCCAGTCGCAATCGCGTATGGGTTCGAGTAGCGTTAGCGGCGGAAGATCGCGGTCGAGCGTTCGGAAGAGACGGTCGCACCCTACAGGCGTTGAAAGCTGTGGTGGGTCAAGCGGCAGTAGTGGCTGGACAGCGGGCAACGGTGGAAGTGTATGGGGAACGCTCCCAAAGTCGAGGGGATGGTGACCGGCCTGGGCGATCATCGCCTCGTCGAGGACCGTCATCACGCTCCACACCACGGCCGCGCCGCCGTGATCAGCAATAGTGTCTTGATTAATGGTCATTCACGGGTCATTGCTGATCCAATGAGCAAAAATTCATGGCTAGAAAATTTCAGATGATCTAGTCTGAAAGTAGTTTGGTTTTGTTCAAAGTCGGCAAAAATTTCATTGGCAAATTTTAATTTGGAATTGCCAACCCCCGAAAGCGCTGTGGCGTTGGCAGGCTATCGCGAGGAAAATTTAAAACAGTTGGCTCGCTTGACGGGCACCACGGTGGTGCTACGGGGGCAGCAGGTTTGCATTTCCGGTCAGGATAAACAGGTGGTCCAATGCGAGACTTTGGTGCGATCGCTAGAGCCTTACTGGTCCAAAGGTCAGCGCGTTGATGGTGCTGATATTCTGACCGCCCGCCATGCCCTAGATACCCAGCGGCAGGCGGAGCTGCAATCGATTCAAACGGACGCGATCGCCACCACTCGCCGAGGAGAGGTCATTCGCGCCAAGACTTTTCGCCAGCGTCAGTATATTCAAGCGCTGCGTAAACAAGACCTGATCTTTTGCGTTGGACCGGCAGGAACGGGAAAAACGTTCTTAGCCGCGATCCTAGCCCTAAAAGCACTGCTGGCTGGTGAATTTGAGCGGCTTATCTTGACTCGCCCGGCAGTGGAAGCGGGAGAGCGGCTAGGCTTTTTGCCAGGGGATTTGCAGCAAAAAGTCGATCCTTATTTGCGCCCACTGTACGACGCTCTCCACGAAATGGTGGATCCAGAAAAAGTAAATAGTCTGATGGAGCGGGGAATTATCGAGATCGCGCCCCTCGCCTATATGCGTGGACGCACGTTAAACCGGTCTTTTGTGATTTTGGATGAGGCGCAAAATACCACGCCGGCTCAAATGAAAATGGTGTTGACTCGCTTGGGGTGGCAGTCGCGCATGGTGGTAACAGGGGATATCACCCAGACGGATTTACCCAGTTATCAACAGTCAGGAATGGCGATCGCCCAGAAAATCCTGGACGGCACCGACGGCATCGCCTTTTGCAATCTCACTAAATCGGATGTGGTGCGCCATCCCCTGGTGCAGAGAATTGTGGCGGCTTATGAAAAACACGACGAAAAACGTCCACCGGAAAAGTCCAGCAAAAACCAGAGAAATAACGGGCGCCCTCCCTATGGCAACCGATAAATCGCGCCCGAAGTTTTCTTTCAAAAACGCCGACGAAGCGCACTACAGTTCGTGGAAGTCGTAAATAACAACGCCGCTGTTCGGATCATTTCCAATGCTTACATAGCCAGACTTCAGCATCTGGGACAGCACCTCTTCCACCTTGTCGAACTCAAGCCCCGTTGCCATGACCCCTTGGGTCACCGATAATTTGCCGCCATACTTATTCGCCGCCTGCACCAACTGCATCATCATTTCTCCATTGGTGGGCTCCGCTTTTGGCACCGCCGCCACGGGCTGAGTGTTACCCACGCCGGGATAGTAGCCACTGAGCAGAGAGCGGCGCTTAAGGTTATGTTCATCAACCATTTCCGGAATCAGAAACAGATCAATAAACTGCCCAAAGCCAAACCAACCCCAGGTGATTAGCCACAGGATGCCCGTCCCCACTTTGCCGTTGTAAAACCGGTGGACGCCGGAAACGCCAAAGAGACAGACCAACCACAGCAGATAGCTGGTACCCACACTGGTTTGTCCCGACACGGGTTTAGGATTTTTCGTGGCGATCGCCCGCCGACTCCTGTTCATATTTCCCACCATTTCAGCCCACCATTTTCACTCGCCATACCTGCAGCTTTAACAAATTTGCTTGTTTTAACTGTAGCGCGGCCGCCCCTGAACGCTGGGCACTGCCAACCACCTTCTCAACAGTCCCCGACCCAACCGCCCTCGGTAATTTCGCCAACCACACAGGACTCCTTTTTCGCCTTGTTTGCAGGGGCAACAAAAATAGTGACATGCCCAAAAATTGCGAGGACTCTTACTGGAAAGAAGAAGTTTTAGTAACACTTAACGTCAAATCCACACTGCAATAAAAGAGCCTTGGTAAACTATGGCGTATTAGAAACAATGGTTCGGCTGATGCCCTCGCGGCTCCACCGGCAGTGTAGGGTTAGGAATACCCGAAAATAAAACCAAGACTAGAGTCTCAATAGAGTTGTAAATATTCATGGTTAACTCCCTCGAAAAGCAGGCAGCGTCGCCAAAAGTAGACTCGAAGACGCCGGCAAAAGAAACGATTTTAGCGCCGCGCTTCTACACCACCGACTTCGAAGAAATGGCGGAGATGGACATCTCCGTCAACGAAGATGAGCTGAAAGCCATCATCGAGGAATTTCGGGTGGACTACAATCGCCACCATTTTGTGCGCGACGCCGAATTTGAAAAGTCCTGGGATTCAATTCAGGGAGAAACCCGTGAATTATTTATTGAGTTCCTAGAGCGTTCCTGCACCGCCGAATTTTCTGGGTTCCTGCTGTACAAAGAGCTGTCCCGAAAGCTCAAGGAACGGAACCCAATTTTGGCGGAAGGTTTCAAGCTTATGTCCCGTGATGAAGCTCGTCATGCTGGCTTTATCAACAAAGCCATGTCCGACTTCAATTTGGCACTGGACCTGGGCTTCTTAACTAAGTCGAAGAAATACACCTTCTTTGCACCTAAGTTTATTTTCTACGCCACCTACCTATCGGAGCGTATTGGATACTGGCGCTACATCAAGATTTATCGTCACTTGGAGCAGCATCCCGAGGATCAGATTTACCCGATCTTCCGCTTCTTCGAAAACTGGTGCCAAGATGAGAACCGCCACGGCGATTTCTTTGATGCGCTGCTTCAGGCAAATCCCCAGTTTTTAAACGGAATCAAGGCTCGTCTATGGTGCCGTTTCTTCCTATTGTCAGTGTTCGCCACCATGTACTTGAATGACCTGATGCGTAGCGGCTTCTACAAGTCCATCGGAATAGATGCGCGCACCTACGACAAAGAGGTGATTGAGAAAACCAACGAAACGGCGGGTCGTGTGTTCCCCATTGTTTTGGACGTGGATCATCCTAACTTCTACGGCTTGCTGGAGAAGTGTGCAGCTAACAACGTCAAGCTTGGGGAGATTGCTGAGTCTAACGGTCCCAAGGCTCTCAAGTTTGTGCGCAAACTGCCGCTGTATATCAACACCGGCGTCAACCTAATTCGGATGTACTTTATTAAGCCCATTCGCACTGATTTGGCGAACCAAGCAAATCCGGTTCGGTAAGGTACACCACCGCCCCCACTGATTATCGGACCAGGTGAAGCCCTCAACTGCGGATGCGGATGGGGGCTTTTGACTGTCACGTTTAGGGGGTTGGGATACGGGTGGTCGCTAAGAGGACGTCTGAAAAGTAAGAAAGCTAACGGAGGTTAATCTGTAATTACGAAAAAACACAGTTCCCATTAGCTATGAACCAAGCCTATCCCAGCGACCTTACTGACGACCAATGGAGTTTACTAGAAGCTCTTCTGCCCCCAGCTAAACTAGGCGGACGCCCTCGAAGTGTGGATTTGAGACAGGTGATTAACGCCATTCTCTACGTGTTGGTGGGTGGTTGCCCCTGGAGCTATCTGCCCCACGATTACCCCAAGTACAAAACCGTCTATCACTACTTTGCTCAGTGGCGTGACGATGGCACTTGGGAGAAGGTCCACGAACACCTTAGAGGACGTCTGAAAAGTCTAATTTATGACGCCAGCCGCTTGAGTAAGAG
>CALGDE010000004.1 GCA_937883785.1 uncultured cyanobacterium | reverse complement strand
ACAAACTAACGGTGGAGCTGTTGCCCGAAGCACTCAACGTCGCACGCGACATTTCCAATGAATCTGACCGAGCCCGCGCATTATCCAGCTTGGCGAAGTGTCTAACCGAAACTTTACGACTCACTGCCCGCAAGCTGTCCCTAAAGATTCAAGATCCCTATCATCGAGCTGAAGCTTTAAGCGGATTTTTAGAAGTTGATACTCATCTCTGGCAAGACTTAGAGGAGCAATCCCAAAATCTCCTCCGCCTCTTAACGCCCCGAGAACGGAAGCCCTTTACGAGCAATATCCCCAAACTCTATCTCCACCTCCAGCGTCTGGGTGGTCAACCCGCCATCGACGCCACCCTCCAAGCCATGCGCGACGCCTGCCAACAATGGCCCTAACCCGCCCCCACCCGCAAAAAGCCAAACAACCGATCCACCGTCAGCGGCAACTCCATCCCAGGCAACACCGGCAACACCTCCTCCCCCACCAACTCCCGAGGCAACCCATCCGGCTCAAACACCAGGACAATAAAGCGAAGCACAACACCGGAAACACCAGAGACACAGAAGCGGTTCCGTCAATTGTGATCATCAAGCGCGAACTACACTAGAAACAGCTATTTCCCTGGGCGAAACAATTCCCCATGAAACTCCAAGACCTAACCCTCGACAGCCTCCGGGACCTTATTCGCGAAATCGTCCTCGAAGTTCTAGACACCCATCCCACCCTCAAAACTCGCCGTCCCCGTGAAGGCTGGCGCGAACAATTTGCTGCCGCCGTTCCGCAAGACACCCCCGACGATTCAGAGTGGCTAGACGCCCCCCTAACCAGTTGGGACGAAACCGAATGGACCTGGTGAAATGGCCCGCTATCCCAAACGCTTCAGCGTCTACTTGGTTGCCCTAGATCCCACCGTCGGCACCGAAATGCAGAAAACCCGTCCTTGCGTCGTGGTCTCGCCCAACGAAATCAACAGCGAACTGCAAACCGTTATCGTCGCGCCCATGACCACCCAATATCGCGACTATCCCACCCGCATCGACTGTCGTTTTGAAGGCAAAGACGCCCAAATCGCCCTGGATCAAATCCGCACTTGTGATCGCAAACGACTCTATAAACGGCTGGGAGTTATTGACCGCAGAACTCGGCGGGAAATCTGTGAGCTACTCGTGGAAATGTTCGAAGAATAGCGATCGCTATCAGGCTCCTGGTTCAACACCCAATGCCTTGAGCTGTTCTGCTAATTTCTCTGATCGCGATCGCTCTTCCTCCAACGCCCGCTCTGCTGCTGCTGCTCGCTCTGTAGAGACTTGAGCTGCTTCCTCCGCAACTTTGGCACGCTCCATCAATTCTTGATAAGTCTCAAAGGGTTTTCCATCAGGCATTTTAAGCACCAGCTCATCGCCCGATAGATCAAACACAATCCCTAACTGCGGACTTGTCCAACCATTCATCTCGGCAATGGAGTCAAAACCCAACTCAGTGCGCTGCCATCCATCCAAAATATTCTTTGCAGGGTCAAAAACATAATATTATTCGACCCCGTAGTTGTTATAAAACAACAGCTTATTGCTCATTTCTCGCAGAGTATTCCCCGGCGACAAAATTTCAAAAACCACCTGGGGCGCAACATTCTCCTCCTGCCACCGGAGATAAGACCCGCGATCGCCCGCAGGACGCCCCACTGCCACCATCACATCCGGCGACACCCGAATATCCGGACGCCCCTCCACGGGATACCAAAACACGTCCCCCGCCACGAACAATGGCGAATCTAACTGCAACCGCTCCAGGTTCTGTTTAATCATCACCAACCAACGAAACTGAACCGTATTGCTAACCATCGGCTCTCCGTCGGTTTCGGGATAAACAATATCCAGCGATTTCAGGGTTGGTGACACAGGGCAAGCTCCCTAAAGAACGTCCGCTAACTCCAACTTTAACTGGTCTACAACAGCAGCGATCGCCACATTAGTCGCCTCTCCAGTAGCGCGGCTGACCAACTCCACCTCACCATCAGCGATGGAGCGTCCGGTTACCACGCGATAGGGAATCCCAATTAACTCTGCATCTTTGAACTTCACCCCGGCACGCTCCGGGCGATCGTCCAGCAAGGTTTCAATACCCGCCGCATTTAGCTCGTCGTAAAGCTTGGTGGCAACCTCCATTTGGTCGTCCGCCTTCACATTGGGCACAGTGATAATCACGTGATAAGGCGCAATTTCCTTCGGCCACACAATACCGCGATCGTCATGACACTGTTCCACCGCCGCCTGGGCGATACGGGAAACGCCAATGCCGTAGCAACCCATCCACAGGGGCTGAGGCTTGCCGTTCACATCCATAAATTTCGCTTCCATCGCCTGGGAATATTTCAAACCCAGTTGGAAAATATGCCCCGCCTCAATGCCCCGCGCAGTTTCTAGGATTTGGTCGGGATTATGGACAGCGCGATCGCCCGCCTGAGCTTCCCGAAGATCCACCGCATCGGGCAACTGATATTGGTCACCCCAGTTGGCACCGACCCCATGGAAATCCACCTTATTTTGCCCAGTCACAAATCCCTTTAATTCCGCCGCCGTCGGATCCACCAATCGCAGGAATTTCGGTGCAATATCCTCGCCTTTCTTAAGGCAATCGTCGCTTAAATCAGGACCCATATAGCCCAAGGGAATTGGCTGGGTTGTCCACTTTTTCAAACGCCCTTCATCGGGCACTTCCAAAGACAAAACTTTGGTGGCTTCGTAATCTGTTGCTCGCCGAGTTAGCTCATTAAATAGCTTGATATCGTTAACGTCCTGGTCACCGCGAATAGATACCAAAACCGGCAGCAATAAACCCGTATCAAAAACGCATTCGTAGAGAACGTTTTTAACAGTTTGGGTGGGGTCGCAATTTAGGGTTTCGCATAGGGTAGCGATAGTAGCCGTGCCGGGAGTTTCTGTTTCTTTAAACCCGTCAAAGGTAGAGGCGATCGCATCAGAAGGCATCGACACCGCCTTTTCAATATTGGCAGCGTACTGTCCATCTTCAGTGTAAAGAATCTCGTCTTCGCCTGTTTCCGCCAGAATCATAAATTCTTGAGATGCGCTTCCCCCGATCGCCCCAGAGTCGGCCTGCACCGGTCGAAACTTCAACCCACAGCGGGTCAGAATTTTCTTATACGCCCCATCCATATCGTCGTAAGTTGCCGCCAAACTTTCCTCGTCCGCATGGAAAGAATAGGCGTCTTTCATAATAAATTCGCGCCCTCGTAATAGCCCAAAACGGGGACGAATTTCATCGCGAAATTTCGTTTGAATTTGATATAAATTCTGGGGCAACTGGCGATAGGACTTCACCATATCCCGCGCCACCGCCGTAATCACTTCCTCATGGGTGGGTCCCAAACCCAACTCCCGGTCCTGGCGATCGCTCAGGGAAAACATAATCCCCTCAGCGTTATAGGTATCCCAGCGTCCCGACTCCCGCCAAAGCTCTGACGGCTGTAGCTGGGGCAATAAGCACTCCTGGGCTCCGGTGGCGTCCATTTCCTGGCGCACAATTTCCGATACTTTGCGCAACACCCGCCACATCATGGGCAAATACGCATAAATTCCGCTGCCAATTTGTCGAATAAACCCCGCCCGCAGCAAAAGCTTATGGCTGATCACCACCGCCTCTGCCGGATCCTGGCGGAGGGTTACAAAAAGCATCTGTGAAAGCCGCATGGTTAAAGGGGATTCGTTGGGCGTACAACTGGACTCGGACCTAGGCTAGGATACTGGACCGAGGGCGATCATGGCCCCATAGAATCGGAGCGACTGGCGTTGGAACCACTGATATCGGAGTGCATTGGACCATGGCTGCGGATCCCAGCATCGAAAACGTGAATGAGGAGTTAATCGAAGATTCTCAAAATATGGATGGCGATGGGTCACAGAACACACGCCAGGAGGATGCAGTGGATCACTCCATGGATGATTTAGCAGCGGCGCTAACTTCAGTCCCCCCTCGCAAGCAAACGGCGTCCAAAGCTGATGCGCTGGATTTGGATGATGAAGCGATCGACGAAGTAACCGGCGAAAGCACCGAAGCGCCCGTAGATTTATTGACCAATCCACCTGCACCCCCACCGCCGCCACCGCCGAAGCCCAAACCCAGCGCAATTCTGCCCCTAAGCCCTCCCGACCCGGAAGCCGAGCCCTCCGCTCCACCCCAAAGTTCGACACCCCAAAATTTTGGTGATTTGGCGATCGCCCCCAACTCCTCCGATAGCGAAAAGCCAACCGAAGCAGCCGAAAAATCCGAAGCCTCCGCAGACATCGAAGACGAATCAGAGGCAGAAGAAGACACTGCGCCAAAGCCAGTGCCCTGGTTCGAGCCGCCCATTGAGCGATCGCCCACCTTGGTCTTAGCTCCCGTTGGCGATCGCGTCCGTATGACCTTGCCCGCAGATCCCAGCGCCGGCAATGGCGGGCTAACCTGGACAGCGCTGTGGCAGAAACTAATGCACCAAGTCCACAACGAAAAGCATTTTTGGACGCCAGAAATGGAAGTGGAATTGGTTTGCTATGGGCGGGTCTTGGAGGAGCGGCAGTTAGGGGCGATCGCTGAAGTATTAGAAGAAGTGCAATTGCAGCCGGTGAAGATGTTTTGTGATTTTGCTGAGACGGCGCAAGTGGCGATCGCGGCAGGCTACACCTTGAGCTACACCCCGTCGGATGAGGAGCCCAGCGAGGAGAGAGAAGAAGGAGAGATAGGGGCGATCGATGGGTTGTACTTGGATAAAAGCGTGCGATCGGGGGTGGAGATTAACTATCCCGGTTCGGTGATGGTGCGTGGCGATATCAACCCCGGCGGCGCAGTGATTGCCGGGGGCGACATTATCGTTTGGGGGCGACTGCGGGGAATTGCCCACGCCGGAGCCAACGGCAACTATCAAGCAACCATCCGAGCACTGCGCCTAGAAGCCACCCAAATCCGCATCGCTAGCCGCGCTGCCCGAGTCCCCCCCGCCGACGGTGAAACTCCCCAACCGGAGGTTGCCCATATCGACGGCAACACCATCCGCATTTCCTCTGCCTACGATTACGATAAGAAAGTAATTCCCAAACAACCGTTGCCTAAGATTTTTAAGGGGTGATGATGTTTCTGTAGCCCCTCACCCCAACCCCTCTCCCTGGGGAGAGGGGCTTTCGAAAAGTTATAGAAGCACTCGATTTTCATTACACAGCAAAGCTTACTTAACCTAAGCGCCCAATCCAAGTCCGGTCCCCCTTCTCCCCGGGGAGAAGGGGTTAGGGGATGAGGGCTTCCAGGATTTCAGCCATCACCATGGATCCAGAAACCCATTCCAAACTCGCCGGTCGTCATCGCCACATTCCTCCTGCGCTATTAGAAAAAGCACGTCAACTCCGCCAGGAGTCAACATCAGCCGAAGAAATACTTTGGTCCTGTTTACGCAATCGCCAACTCAATGGAATGAAATTCCGGCGGCAATACAACTTAGGGCAATTTATTGTCGACTTTTACTGCCACGAAGCCCGGTTGGTTATCGAAGTAGATGGTTTAGTTCATCAAAAAACAGACCAAATACAGCGTGATCAACAACGAGACCTTTGGGCTAGCCAACATGGCTTTCAAATTCTCCGCTTCACCAATGAGGCAATTTATGGATATTGCCCTCAAGTGCTGTCAACCATTCTGGGTGCTCTCCCCCACTAGCTATGGCTCTAAGCTTCGTTAATCCCAACGCAATTTGGGCGGGTGTTTTGGTGGAAACTTTGGTGCGATTGGGATTGCGAATGGCGATCGCCTGCCCAGGATCTCGATCAACGCCGCTAACTATCGCTGTGGCTGAACATCCTGAAGTAGAAGCGATTCCCATATTGGATGAGCGATCGGCGGGATTTTTTGCACTGGGTGTGGCGCGGCAAACTCATCGACCAGTGATGTTGATTTGCTCTTCCGGGACAGCGGGGGCGAATTTCTTTCCGGCAATAATCGAAGCGCGAGAAAGTGGCGTGCCGTTGATTGTACTGACCGCCGATCGCCCGCCAGAATTACGCGATTGCGCCGCCGGGCAAGCCATTGATCAAGTGAAATTCTATGGCGACTATCCCGTGTTTTACCAGGAACTAGCACTGCCGGAAGCGGATTTAAATCAGCTTGCTTACCTGCGCCAAACCGTTGCCCATGGACACCGTCGCGCGATCGCCACCCCTGGCCCGGTGCATTTCAACCAGCCCTTTCGGGATCCGCTGCCGCCCATCCCCGACCCGCCCAACGCCGAAAAATGCGATCGCCTCAGCAAAATCCTCGCCAACCCCTCCCCCTTCTTCGCCCATCTAACACCGCCACCACCGCCCGTCCCATCGGTACAAATCCCCGAAGCGTGGCGATCGCCCATCCCGCGCGGGGTCATTGTCGCCGGTCTTGCCCAACCGCAAAATCCTGAAGAATACTGCCAGGCGATCGCCACCCTGTCTCAAAAGCTAGGCTGGCCAGTGCTTGCGGAAGGATTGTCGCCATTACGCAACTACGCCAACCTCAACCCCAACCTAATCACCACCTACGACCCCATCCTGCGCAATCGTGATCGGGCGATCGTCCTCCAAGCCGATGCAGTACTACAAGTCGGCCCCCTTCCCACCAGCAAGATTCTGCGACAGTGGTTGGCATATACCCAGGCGCGGCGGTGGGTTTTGGGCACATCGGAGCGCAACTTAGATCCGGTGCATGGACCTAGCCAGTCGTTGATGGGGACTGTGGAAGCACTGGCGCAATTTATAGAAGAGTGGGACGATGCGCCGCGCACTGGATACTGTCAGCAGTGGTTGGAACTAGAAGGAAAAACGGTGGGAGCGATCGCCACTTTACTGCGCGATGAAACATCACTAATTGAAAGCAAAATTTCCTGGCTATTGCCAAAAATACTGCCCAAAAGCACCAACCTTTTTATTAGCAGTAGTATGCCGGTGCGGGATATTGAATGGTTTTTACCACCTAACCAAAGCCAAATTAAGCCGTTTTTTAACCGTGGCGCAAACGGCATCGACGGTTCCCTGTCCACGGCCATGGGCATTGCCCACAGCAATCCCAAAAAACTGACGGTCATGTTGACGGGAGACTTGGCACTATTGCACGACACCAACGGCTTTTTGGGACGACATCATTTTCAGGGAAATCTAATCATTATCTTGGTAAATAATAACGGCGGGGGAATTTTTGAAATGCTGCCAATTTCCGATTTCAATCCTCCTTTTGAAAAGTTTTTCGCCACTCCTCAACAGATAGATTTCTCCAATCTGTGCAAAACATATGATGTCAACCATCAACTTATTGGAAGCTGGAATCAGTTAAAGGAGTCCATTGCAGAAAAAGAGGCTGGCAACATTCGTCTACTGGAAATTGTTACCCATCGAAAAAAAGATACTGCGTGGCGAAAAGCAACCTTTGAGCAATTAAAAATACAAGACTAAATTTCTAGCTATTCCCTTTAAAGCTTCTCCACAGCCGTGGTGCGTAGAAGAGAAGGGGAATAGGAGACAACAATCCAAACCACATTACGCTGACAAAAATCCAATACCCCAGATCCAGTTGCTCATATCCGGCGATATCAATGTAAAAAGTTCGCTGAGCCGCAATTTTCCATTCCCCTGGACTACCCTCAATCTCCCGAAAAATCAGCTCATAGTAGGGGTAGTGATCGTTCTCAACTTGTCCTCCCTGAATGCCCACAAAGACAATGGGCTGATTTTGGCGATCGCGCCCAACAAAAACCATCCCCTCCCTTTGATCGCTACTTTCCCACCCCGGCGATGGCGATCGCACCATGTCAGTATCCATCAGTTTCTGATGCCAACTATCGAGTTCTTTCGACTCCAACAAAGGCGTTTTTGGAGTTAGGATTTGTCGCTGATAAAGATTGAGAAATGCCTGGTTATACAAACAGGAATGATCCCAAAATATAGTCGATGCAGACTTGCAATAACTCTCAGCGTTTTCAACGCTACTTGCCCATGAGTAATCTTTGCGGGCTGCTACTTTGAGCGTTTCAGTGCCTGGAATTCTAGAATACGCCTCAAGGACGCCCCAGGTTTCCACCGTGGCAACTTCATCCACTTCAGCCAACATAGCTGGGCGCACCAGAAAATATCCCCAGTATCGATAGGTTTGCCAAGCGCCTATGGCGATCGCTGACACCAGCGTCAATAATATGGGGCTTAAAAACCAGCGCCACCCTCCAGATTTTTTACTGTTGGAATCGGGGCTATTGGAAGCTGGGGAGAAGCTAGTCATGGTTCGAAAAGGAGCATTGATGGAGCGTCTTAACTTAGTTAATTCCCCCTTGCTGCACCTTAATTTCCCCACCTGTGACAGTTTTTATTTTGCTTCGGCATCAGTGTTCTTGACACTTATCAGGTTTAACGATTATCAGCCTCTGCCAAACTTTGGGCTGCGGCGATCGCCCCTTGTCCTAACGATACGCCGCCATCTCCAGTGGGCACTTCCCGGTGCGTTAACACCTGCAACCCTTGTCTTTGCAGCTGAGGCACCAAAAGCTGGAGAAGTAAACGACTTTGAAATACGCTGCCCGTCAAAGCAATGGTATCGGTAGAAGAAAACGGGGCAAGCTGTCGCGCCATTGCGACCCATCGAGTTAGCCCCTCACTTAAACCGCGATACACCTTAGCGGCCACCGTGGACGGGGGGCAGCCGTGGCGAAGATCCATAGTGAGAGCCGACCACATGGGGCTGGGGTCCAAATGTAAAAAAGGCGTCGATGACGGCAAATCCACCGAGGCGCTGCACAGGGGAAATTCACAGCTTGCGTTGACCGGCGGCACGATCGCCAAAACGGGGAAAGGATAGCTGGCAGAGGGGAAATTTTGCCGTCCACAATTTCGCGGTTTATCCTGCTGTGCCATCAAATCCCCTTGCCCCAGGGTGGCGATATGTGCGTTGGTGATAACGTCCCGGGCGAGGTTCTCTAGCATCAACCGGCTATGGCGATCGCCCGACTGGGGTAAATCCAGCAGCGCTGCCACCTCGCCCAACAGCCAGCCACAGGAAGAGGTGAAGGGGCGTTTATGGGTTAAAGCCCTCGAAAGGGGCAGCATCCAAGGGTAGCGTTGGGGGGCAAAGCCCGATAGCTGGGGCACGGGCTTCAGGCATCCCAGGCGGGTCATTTCCTGATAATTTCCCCACAGCAGCTCCCCGCCCCACAGGGTGTCGTCACAACCATAGCCAAAATCGTCCAACACCAGCGCCAGCACCGGCTTAGCGGCGAGGGGAATCTGATTGTCAATGAGGCAAGACGCCAAGTGGGCATGGTGATGCTGAATCGACACCGTTGGGCGTTGATCCTGTTGCCACTCCCGCCCCAATTTCGTGGGGTGATAATCCGGGTGAGTTTCCGTCGCCACCCGGTGAGGGTTGAAATTCCACAGGGTGCAGTGATGGGTTAGGGCACTTTGGTAAGCCTGGAGGGCGCTAGCGGTATTTAAATCGCCGATGTGGCGCGAAAGCAGGGCGCGTCCTCCTCGCACCAAGGCAATGGTGTTGTCAAAAGTGGGTCCCATGGCCAAAATAGGCGGCGTGGGCTCGAACCCCGGCGGCAGGTCAATCACTCGAGCCCCATAGCCCCGCGATCGCCGCACCACCTGCAAATAATCTTGCCCCTGCTGACTAGGTTGGTTCCCTTGGTCAGGAAAGTCCACCACCTGCACAATGGACGCGTCGCATCCCTGGGACACCGGTTGGTCGCTCATTAAAAAATAATCGGCGATCGCCCCAAGCTGGGCGCGCACCTGATGGTTATCAGCACAGGGCGCTTCCCCTACCAAATTGCCGCTGGTAACCACTAACGGAAAATCCACCTGATCCATTAGCCGCCGGTAAAGCCCATTGGGGGGCAACATTACGCCCACCGTCGTCGGAAATTGAGTAGAGGGTGGGGTGGAAGTTTGGGAGATCGATTTAATCACCGCTTCAGCCAAAGGTACCGCTGACCCAGGCGGCTTAATGCCCCGCACCAGCACAATGGGAGCCCCTAACTGGGTTAACGCTGCCGCCTCGCGATCGCCCACCACCCCATAACATCGGGCCGTAGGTAAATCTCGCACCATAATTGCCAGCGCCCTTTTTCCCCGTTCCGGCGGGCAACGTTCCCCTTCGCAATATTTCCCCTGGCGCAGCCGCTCCACCGCCTCTTCATCGGTGGCATTACACACCAAGTCAAATCCCCACAAGCCTTTGATGGCGGCGATCGCCCCCCTTTCCAAAGCCAACCCCAGGGTTTCCAAAACCGTTTCTAGGGACTGTTGCCGCTGAAAACGAGGAGACGACAGCACCTGTCCCTGCTCTAGCCAATAGTGAACCCCAACCTCGATTCCCTCCACAAGCTGATCCGTAGAGCGATCGCGGTGCTCTCTGGACGCTGGTCCTTCCGGAGGCACCGCCCCTTGTTTAATGGGATCATCAGGTTCAAAATGTGCCGCTGCCATTGATAAACCTTCTCCAGTTTGGAAAGGGCCACAATTGACAGCCCTGGACTTTATCCCTACAGCCTAGGTCTAGCGCACGAGATTAGGATTTCTCTTTCATCGTGTCAATTTCTTTATGGGACCCCCAGGGGCGATCGCACTCCGTTACACCACAACCGCCCTAAACCCCACTTTGGTTACCCAATCTCCCCTTAACCTTTCCTCAATATACGTAGACCCTGGTATCAAAATCAGCACCACAAAAGAAATCGACCGACTAAACTAGAGTCACATCAGCAAATCTAGGTTCAATTAGTAGCCACTAGTAGACACCCTTACGACCACACTCCCGAAACTGGTTGCAAATCGTAAGTTGACAAAAGTCCGCTGACAACTTCCTCAGGAATTGTCCTTAGTGGTTTATGAGTTCATTCAACACACACAGCACACACTCAAAAAGTGGATCTGAAGTTAAAACTCTAGTAATTCCTTATTTAAAGTGAATCTTGGGATAGGAAACGGTCTTGCCCTGCCGCCATGGTTTCCAACCCATTGGAGTAGTAGCCTGAGAGAGTACGACTCAAATAAATTTCCATTCCTTCACCTAGTATTTATTCAACATCTTTCAACCAAAACGCATCACCAACATGGCCTAACCTAAGAGCTGCTTAAAAACTGCCTAATAATCGTCCCCACCTTCAGTCGTCGCACACTCTCCCACCTTGAACCCCGACGCTAACCCCACTGCCAAAGGCGCAAGTAAGAAAATACCCCAGCGCCCTAAGTCTGCACCAATGACCACCCTCGCCATTGGTCAGCTTCTAGATCGTCGCTACCGGATCGTAGAAGCCCAGTCGTCGGGGACCTTTGGTAAGACTTATCTAGCGGCTGATATGCGTCGCCCGGGCTACCCCCAGTGTATTGTTCGGCAGTTTCAATTTCCTAGCCGCAACCCCAAAGCCCTCCAGGTGGTGCAGCTCCTATTTAAGAAAAAGGCGGAGACCCTTGAAAAGTTGGGGAACCATGAATGTATTCCTCAGCTTCTAGCTTGTTTCGAGCAGGATACCCAGCTTTACTTCGTTGAGGAGTACATCACCGGGCATCCTCTGGGTCAGGAATTATCGCCCGGACAAAAGCTATCGGACGACTTTGTTATTCGCTTGCTTTATGGCGTTCTGACGGTGCTGACCTACGTTCACGGCAATGGGGTAATCCATCGAAATATTCGCCCGGCCAATCTGGTGCGACGCGATAGCGATGGGCGGCTGGTGCTCATTAATTTTGGGTTAATTCAGGAAATTTCTAACCCCTCCCCTCGGGCCCAGCCGGAAGCGCCCAAAGATACGGACATTAGCGTTCTGGCTTATCTATCGCCGGAGCAGCGTCAGGGTAATCCCTTATACAACAGTGATTTGTATGCGGTGGGGATGATTTGTGTACAGGCGTTGACCGGATGGACCGCGGTAGAACTGCGGGCTATGGGGCAACAAAGGGGGATGAAAGGGGATTCCAAAGAGGAGGGAACCGGAGCAAAGAGCGGCGCGAAAAGTCCAGAGTCGAAGGGTCCAGAAACTCAGCTTAATGGGGCAGCGGCGCCTAATTCACCATTTGGGGAATTGACCGGCTCGTCCCTGGTGAATAGTGGGGCTAACGGTAGAACCGGTGGTTTTTTGCCCAATGGCATTAAGCCAGGGCTGGGGGATGGGGTGCCGCAAAATGGAGCGGTTGGGGCTAACGGAATGGCGGCGGGCGATCGCCTAGAGAGACCCATTAGCGCTGGATTGAAGGAATTTCAGGCGGTGGGGCAACTGCCGCCGTGGCGCGACGTGGCAACGGTAGATCCAATCTTAGGGGATTTTATTGATCGCCTAGTGCGTCCCCACTTTGATTTGCGCTACCAGTCGGCGGAGGACGCGTTAAACGACCTGAAGACTTTGTACGGGTTAATGAGTGAGGCCAGCTCCGGGGTGGGCACCAGTGGGCTCGGTTTTGGAAGCCGACAGGGTAAGCCCATAGGGCGTCAGGAGGTTACAGAGAAGGGGGCGATCGCGGCGTGGATGCCTCGCCCTTGGAAGCGCTGGCCCTGGATGCGCGACAAGCGGAAGGCGGCGGTGGTGGCCGCCGCGGTGGTAGTAGGCGCCGTGGGGTTGATGATTGCGGTGCGTCCGTTGCAGAGTGCCTATTGGGTTAACCATGGCAATGGGCGGCTGGAGGCTGGAGATTTCAAAGGGGCGGTGGAAGCCTATGAGGAAGCCATTAAGCTATCCCCCAATAGTCCCGACGCCCTGTATCGGCGGGGGGCGGTCTACATTGATGCCGGGGATTATCAGGCGGCGATCGCCGATTTAGATCGGGCAATTCGGTTGCGTCCTGAATTTGCCCAGGCATATTTCCAGCGGGGCAATGCTCGGTATTTGCTAGGGGATTTGCAGGGAGCCACTGAAGATTACGATTTAGCCACCAACTATGATCCCGCTTTGCCAGCGCCCTATTTAAACCGGGGGAACGTCAAAGCAGATTTAGGGGACGATGAGGCGGCGATCGCGGATTATAACGAAGCGATTCAGCGAGGAAATAATGATCGGGTGGAGATACTGGCGGCGGCGTTTTTAAACCGCAGTTTGTCTAAATCGAATTTAGACGACCAGAAGGGGGCGATCGATGACGCGACCCAGGCAATCCAGCTCAATCCTAATTATTCTTTGGCGTACCAAAATCGCGGCTTAGCCCAGCGGCGATTGGGGGATTTACAGGCGGCGATCGAAGACTTTAATGTGGCAATTCAACTGGCGCCGGAGGATCCAGACCCGTTTTACAACCGAGGTTTGGCTCGCTATGAATTAGGGGAGCTTCAGGGAACGGTGGAGGATTTTAACCAGGCGATTCGACTGAACCCGTCCCATGCACTGGTGTATTACGATCGCGGGGTTGCTCGGCTGCGTCAGGGCGATCGCGCCGGTGGACTGTCGGACCTGCGGGAGTCCGCCAAACTGTGTTTGGACCAGGGACGGCTGGGATGTTATCGAGATGCTCAGTATCAAATCCAACAACTTGAAGCGGGTCGCTCTGATGTGCAGCCGCTTCTGTCCGATGCCGATGAGCGGGATATTCCCTTGTCAGAGGAAGAGATCTTGGAAGAAGAAATCGTTGACGAGGAGCCCGTTGACGACGCTGAAGCTAGTCAGTAAGGCTAGAATTTACATCAGACATAATGGCTGCCAAATGCCCGTGACCGTTGCGGTTACTATAGCCGCAGTATCCATCTTGCAATGTTTATTTTGGGCTTGCAATGTTTATTTTGGGGATCACCCTGGCAAGGCTATGATCTCGTAACATTGTAGAGACCGGAATAAAAATTGGATTTAGGACTTACGCCGAGTCCACACTGATTAAAGACCGATCCTGTTGGCGCCAACCTTACGAGTAAGTTCAGGTATAAACTAATTCTCGCTATAAACTCCCTCCATCTTTAGATTCACAGGGCTTCTGCGTGATTGGGCAACTGCTAGACAAGCGCTACCGCATCCTCCAAGTATTGGGGGCCGGTGCCTTTGGAAAAACCTATTTGGCTGCGGATTTGCGGCGACCAGGCTATCCCCAATGTGTGGTGAAGCAGCTTCGTCTGTTGCGCCCTAATCCCACCGCCGTTAAAAATGCCCACCGCCTGTTTCAGCGGGAAGCGGAAATGTTGGAAAAGCTGGGAACCCATTCCCAGGTGCCGCGCCTGCTGGCTTACTTTGAAGAGGGTAAGCAGTTTTATCTGGTCAAAGAATTTACGCCGGGACATCCGTTGTCGAAGGAAATGCCCCCCGGCGAGCCCCTGCCGGAGCATCGGGTCATTGGCATTTTGGTGGAAATTTTGGAGGTGTTGACCTTTGTCCATGGGCAAAACGCTATCCACCGCGATATTAAGCCTGCCAATTTAATTCGCCGTAATTCTGACGGCAAGCTGGTGCTGATCGATTTTGGGTCAGTTAAAGAAATTATTCAGCAGCAGGATGGGGAAGCGGCGGCTCGCACCATCGCTGCGGGAACGCCAGCCTATATGCCCATTGAGCAATTCTACGGAACGCCACGCCTCAATAGCGATATTTTTGCGGTGGGAATGATTGCGATCCAAGCCTTGGGGGGGCTGTCGTCGGAGCAGCTGCAAAAGTTGCGAGGTGATCGGGATGGACAACTTGGAAAGTTGGAGTGGCGCTCGGCGGCAAACACCTCGCCGGGGTTGGCGGCCATTATCGACAGGATGGTGCACCATTCCCACACTCAGCGTTATCAGTCCGCCAACGACGCCTTGATCGACCTGTATGAGTTTGCCAATATTCCCATTGAGGACACGGCGCTGCTGTCGGGGGGCATGTCGGGCAGCTTGTCTGCAGGGCGCTCCTTCGGGCGATCGCAGGCGACCCAGCACCAAGAGCCCCACGCTTCCTGGCGACAAATTTGGCGATGGCGGTGGTTTCCGGTGGCGATGGGGGCGGGAGCGTTGGTGGTGGGAGCTATTGCTTGGCAACTGCAAGTTCCCCAGCGATGGATGGCGGCCTATTACCGCGGTCAAGGGGAGGCGATTTTAGAGCCAATCCGCCCGGAGCGCTTCAATAAAACCCTGTCGGCGACGGGCTTAAATAAACTGTCGCGGCAGTTGGCGGCGGATAAGGCGGTGCTGGAAAAGCGGGTGACGGATTATTCCCAGGCGATCGAGCATTACACCCAGGCGTTGTCGTGGTCGGCGGATGGGGCGGGCTTTTTCCAGCGGGGAGCGGTCCATTTTTCCCGGCGGGAGTGGCGAGCGGCGGTGACGGATTTGGATAAGGCGCTGCAGTTGCGGGGGGATGACCCGGCGGTGCATTTGTACCTGGGGCAGGTGCGGCGGGTACTGGGCGATCGCGACAGTGCCCTAAAAAGTTTTAACCAGGCGGTGGAGCTGGATCCAACGTTTACGGCGGCGTACCTGGGACGGGGATTTTTGCAGCTGGAGCGGGACCAGCGGGAACGGGCAACGGAGGATTTTAAGCAAACCCTGGAGCAGCAGCCTAACTGGGGAGCCGCGTATCGAGGCTTGTGTCAGGTTCAGACAGAAATGGAGGCGTGGGAGGAGGCGATCGCCCAGTGTAGTCAGGCGATTAAGCTAGATTCTAACGATCCGGTGGCGTACCAGCTGCGGGGGCAGGCAAATTTTCAGGTGAACGAACTACAGGGGGCCCTGAGCGATTTAAATGTGGCGATCGGTTTAGCGCCAGACCAGGCGGCTCCCTATTATTTTCGGGCGATCGCTCGCCAGGCATTAAACGAAATTCCTGGCACCTTGGAAGACCTCAACCAAACCATTTTGCTCGATCCTGATTACGCTTTGGCGTATTACCAGCGAGGACTCCTGCAACAGCGTTTGCAAAACCGCGCCGCCGCCGAGGACGATTTTCGCCAGGCAGCCAAGCTATGTTTAGACCGGGGCGAAGTGCAGTGTTATCGCCGAGCCCAAGCCCAACTGGCGAAGCAATCCCCTGAGCCCGCTGCCCCACAAACCTAGGGATTTTTTACGGGATTTTGCGTAAGATCTTGACGCCCCCGTTTACACGACCTTTTCCCAGCCATGACTGCAAAATCTCCGTTGCCTCCCGGTAAATTTGGGCTGCCCATGGTGGGCGAAACCCTGGCTTTTTTTACCAATCCTCAGTTTTCTAGGGATCGCCACAAGGAATACGGTCCCATCTTTAAAAGCCGCATCTTGAATCAGCCTACGGTGTTTTTCAAAGGACCCGATGCCAATAAATTTTTGTTCGCCCAGGAAAACAGAACCATGGTGGCGAAATGGCCGAAGAGTACGGCAACGTTGCTGGGACCGGCGTCATTGGCCGTAAAAACCGGGCACGGGCATCGCATTCGACGGCGGCTGATGGTGCAGGCGTTTCGACCGCGGGCGTTGGAAAATTACGCTGTTGGTATGGATGAAATTGCGCGGGATTATTGCGATCGCTGGCTGCAGTTAGGAGAATTTGCCTGGTACAGTGAGCTGCGGGATTACACCTTGGATGTGGCGTGTAAGCTGCTAGTGGGATTGGATCAAGGGTCGAAAACGCGATTGGGGACGCTGTATGAAACCTGGGTGGGCGGATTGTTTAGTTTGCCCATTCGGCTGCCGTGGACGGTGTTTGGCAAAGCGTTGAAGGCGCGAGAAGAGTTAATCCAGGAAATTACCGGGATTATTGGCGATCGCCAATCCCAAGCTGTCAACCCAAAAGAAGACGCGCAAGATGCCCTCGGAATGTTACTTCAAGCGGAAGATGAGGAGGGAAATCGGCTGAGCTTAGATGACCTGTGCGACCAGGTGTTGGTGCTGCTGTTTGCGGGGCATGAGACCTTGACTTCGGCGCTGGCATCGTTCTGCTTGCTGGTGGCGCAACATCCTGAAGTGTGGGAAAAGTTGCGCACCGAGCAGGAGGCGGTGGGTTGGAATCTGGCGCGATCGCCCCGCCAGAATGAGCTTAACGCGATGACCTATTTAGAATGGACGTTGCAGGAGGTGTTGCGACTGGTGCCTCCGGTGGGGGGTGGCTTTCGAGAGGCGATCGCCGACTTTGAATACGGCGGCTACCGCATTCCCAAAGGCTGGAGCGTGCTATACCAAATTAACCGTACCCACGATGATCCGGAGCTATACGACGACCCGAACCGCTTCAACCCGGATCGCTGGAATCCCGAAGGCAAAAAATCCAACCCCGGTTTTGGGGGCTATATTCCCTTCGGCGGCGGTGTGCGGGAATGCTTAGGCAAAGAATTTGCACGGCTGGAGCTGCGGATTTTGGCGGCGCGGTTGATTCAGCTTTATAACTGGGAACTGTTGCCGGATCAGGATTTAAGCTTCGTTATTGTGCCAACGCCGCGCCCTCGCGATAATCTGAAAGTCCGCTTCACCAAGCGCCAGAAAAAATCAATGCGCTGAATAATTTGGAAGAAAAACAGACGGTGCGTGAACGGCGCCCTCTAACGTTTGTTTTTCAGGGTTTTATTTTTCGGTATTTGTGATCGTCATGTCTACTGATTATCTTGAACGGATTCTGACGGCTCGTGTTTATGATGTGGCCCAGGAATCGCCGCTGGAGACGGCGCCGAAATTGTCGATTCAGTTGCGGAACCATGTGCTGCTGAAGCGGGAAGATATGCAGCCGGTTTTTTCCTTTAAGTTGCGGGGTGCCTACAACAAAATGGCCTGTTTACCGCCGGATGTTTTGGCGCGGGGGGTGATTGCGGCGTCGGCGGGGAACCATGCCCAGGGGGTGGCGTTGGCAGCCCAGCGGCTGGAGACTCGGGCCACCATTGTGATGCCAGTGACGACGCCTGCGTTGAAGGTGGAGGCGGTGCGAAATCGGGGGGCTGAGGCGGTGCTGTTTGGCAATACCTACGATGACGCCTGTGCCCATGCGCGACTCCTGGAGCAGGATCAGGGGCTGACTTTTGTGCATCCTTTTGATGATCCCGATGTGATTGCGGGACAGGGCACCGTTGGCATGGAAATTTTGCGTCAGTGGCAGCAGCCGATCCATGCGGTGTTTGTGGCGATCGGTGGGGGCGGGTTAATTTCCGGGGTGGGGGCATATATTAAGCGGCTGCGCCCGGAGACGAAAATTATTGGGGTGGAGCCGGTGGATGCGGATGCCATGACGCGATCGCTAGCCGCAGGAGAACGGGTACGCCTGGATCAGGTGGGCTTATTTGCCGACGGTGTCGCAGTGCGTCAGGTGGGGGCAGAAACGTTCCGACTCTGTCAGGAATACGTGGACGAAATTTTATTGGTGAGCACCGACGATACTTGCGCCGCCATCAAAGACGTGTTTGAGGATACCCGGTCCATTGTGGAGCCGGCAGGGGCGTTAGCGATCGCCGGAGCCCGGGTCTATGTGGAAAAAACGGGCATTCGCGATGAAACCTTGGTAGCGATCGCCTGTGGAGCCAATATGAACTTCGACCGGCTGCAATTTGTAGCGGAACGGGCGGGCTTAGGGGAGCGCAAAGAGGCAATTTTTGCGGTAACCATTCCCGAAACGCCGGGCAGCTTACGGCGTTTTTGCGACTGTATGGGAGACCGCAGTTTGACCGAGTTTAACTATCGCATTGCCGACACAAAAACTGCCCATATTTTTGTGGGAGTTCGTATTGCAAACCAGGAGGATGGATTGCAGGTTAAAGAGGCGTTTGAAGGGGAAGGATTCGACGTATTGGAATTGACCGACGACGAGTTGTCCAAGGTCCATTTACGCCATATGGTGGGGGGGCGATCGCCCTTGGCTCAAGATGAATTGATATATCGCTTTGAATTTCCCGAACAACCGGGGGCTTTGATGGGCTTTGTGGAAGCCATGAGCCCCAACTGGAATATCAGCCTATTTCACTACCGCAATAACGGCGCAGACTACGGGCGCATCGTGGCGGGAATTCAGGTACCCGACGCGGAAAAATCCCGATGGCAAGAATTTTTAGATACGTTGGGATATCGTTACTGGGACGAAAATGAAAATCCCGCCTACAAGTTATTCTTGGCTTAGATCACATGACCAATCGCTTTGAAAACGAGTGAACAAGGTATGAAAAGCATAAAGAAATGGTGGCTGGGATTACTTAGCTTAATTGTTGCGGCTCTAGTGCTAGCAACAGCTATCCCTGCCCATTCTGACGTGGGCAGCGACTGCAAATTTGATGGGATTTCGCTTTACGGTGACGTCAAAATTGTTAGCAGCTCAGGGGATATTAAGGTCAAGTTTGTCAGCTCGTTCCCCGACCTAAACGTCAAGTTCGTCAGCTCGTTTCCTGATAGCTGCGGCAAGTGGAAAATAGTCGATTCTTTTCCCGATTTCACCATAGAAAAAGTTTCTTCTTTTCCCGATATAACCGTAAAAGAAGTCAGCTCATTTCCCGGCTTACCCTAAGTTAATCTACCCACAATAAAGTTAGCGCCTCCTTTAAGAAAGTTTCGCCGGAAGTTGATTTAGCCTGTGCTCCTCGGCCTCTGCTGGACAAAGGTCGGGGAGTTCAGAAAGGACTGTATCCCAAGTTTTATCCGAATCTAACGCCCTGACGATGACGGGCAGCGGGTTCGGCAAAACCGCTGGAAAATCAGCTTCTTCCGGCAGCTTTAAGGAGAATGCCAACTGTTCTATTGGTGGCGTGAATTGGGCATCGACCCCTTCACGGTTACCACGGGCATCCATGCGATACCACCCGATTTTGGGCAAGTGGACGCCATTAAAACCGTGGAGGGTGTAAGGTGCGCCCTTGTCGTCAAAGCTTAGACGCTGGTAGCAGAAGCCAGCAGGGATGCTATTGGCGCGCAGCAGGGCTGCAAGGAGGTGGCTTTTTGCAAAGCAGTAGCCGGTTTTATGCTTAAGCACATCGGAAGCTCGGCATGTAATCGGGTTTGCCTGGTAGTCAAAACTGTGACGGATTTGGTCACGAACCCATTCAAAACACATTTGAGCGATCGCCGTCGCATCGTCTCCTGCCTGATTCCCCAAATCTTGAGCCAGCGATCGCACCGAAGGATAATCCCAATCAATAACGTCAGTGGCTTGTAAATAAGCTTGTTTCATCGGCTTTATTGCATCTTGTTTCCCTACAGACGCTGGATAATTTGCTCCCGAATCCGACGCCGCTGGGTAAGGTCGATGGCCACCAAACGAATAAAATCCTTTTCACATTCTTTCAAAGCAGCACTCACCAGGGCGATCGCCTCCTGCTCTGCGCCACTGCCAGGTTCAACGGTGCCAAAACACTTCCAATGGTTTGCCCGAAACCGCCGGGCATCGGCATATTCCACCCCCAGACCCAGTCCGCTGTTGATAATTCCCTGCACCTCAGTGTGAATCGCCATATCCAATGACGGCGGCGATTTGGACATAATGGGCATTGTGATTTGGGGAGACTGGTCGGAGGGCGGGATGGACGATGGGGTGGTGGCGTAGGGGCGCGATCGCCCATTGCCATTAGAGCCTGCCGAGTGACCAGGGCTGCTCGAATCACCCGACCGGTATTGGTTATAAGCTTCCACCAGGTGAAGCTCCTGGATTTTGCGCTGTTCGGTTTCCAACTCTTCCCCGTGGGCGATCGCCGCTGCCAGAGTCAAAGGCGGCAACGTGGGAGTAGGCAACGTTGTGCCCGTGGAATTTCTGCCACTTTGGGCTTTGGCTAGACGAGACGATAAATTTTCCAGCCCCACTTCTTCCATCCACTTTTCCACCCACTGATCGTAGGCGCGGGACTTAATTGCCCCAAAAAAGTCCACCGACTGCTCGGAAAATCGATCCAATAACTGCCCCACATCCCCCTTCGGCAAACTCACATCGCCAAACACCCGCACCAACGTTTCCAAACGCTCCTCTCGCGTCGGCTCCCAGTAAAACTTGCCCATACGCCCGTCTCGCAACAGCGGCGCATACAGGGTGCCAAAATCATTGCCCGTCACCACAATGGGAATCCGCTGCACCGGCTCGCTGTCATAGCTGCCCGGCAGCTGCACATTGGTGGGGTTATCAGCGATATTCATCAGCGTGGCATTTACCAACTGGGTATTCACCGTGTACTGGGTCATACGATCAAAACGCCCCGCCCCGGCGTCAATGTCATTGATCAACACCACCGCCATTTTCCCTCGCAGTTTCACCAGCTCCGACGCCTCTCGATAGCGCACTCGCAGTAGCCGCGCTGGATCTCCCGCATCGGGACTTTCCAGTTCGCCGCCGGACATATGCACCACATTGACCCCCATGCGCTCAAATACCAAGTTGCACTGGAAGGTTTTGCCCTCGCCCTTTTTGCCGTGGATTCCCAAAATTAACGGCACTGGCACCTGGGTTAACTGAAGGTAGTTTTTGGTTAGGTGCAGCGCCACTCGGTTGGTGAACCGTGGAGAAACGTAATAGTCCATGGGATAGGGGTTAGGCGTAAAGTTTTAATCGTAGGATTTTGGATATATAGTCTCGAGTTCAGAAAAATCTAGGGATAAAAACCAAAGCGAACTTTGTAATGAATTAAACGTCTTCAATACCACAGGCTTTTAACCCTTGCTTAGAAAGCTTACGACCTTTTAGTGACTCAATCGAAGAAGTACTGAAGCGATTAGGGGAAGAACCACATTGGGCGTCTCGATTTTTTTGGGCCACATTGCCATCAATCTCCGGATTGTTTTCCCTTTCTTATGAGTTAAGAAATAGGGTGTATTTTGTTACGAGCGATCACGGCAAAACTCCAGAAAGTCGGGGCAATTCTTCCCATTGTAAAATCGTCACTTTAGACAAAATCCAGATTTAGCCTAATGTTGGTGATCACCAGGATTTTAGAGACTTTGGGATTGAAAGAATATTTCTCAGTGTTCAAGTAAACTTAAGCACTCGGCAGTCGAGCTGAGCACTCGGACTAAAGAGGACTGAGGCTAAACTGGTATGCACAACCAGTCATATAGGATTGAGCTCGCGAGCCGGAGCTACACGAGGCTACAACACATGGCGTACGACGGGGCGCTTAATGGCTGAGAAGACACAATCAGGGGCGTTGAACAATATTGCTGAGGATGACGGGGCCGGTGTGCCGCGATCGCAGCGGGTGCTAAAGCGAGCGATCGCCCTATCAGAGGGGCAGTTTTCCTTAGTGCTGGTGCGGTGTAACTACGGGGCCCTGGAGCAAGCATGGATTGAGGGATTGCCGAAGCAGGATCCTTGGCAGGGGCTCCACTGGGTTCATGTGTCGCCAGAGTTGCAGGATTTATTGGAACCTTTGGAAGCAACGACGGCAACGGGTCAGCCGACGGCGGTGATGGTGTCGGGGCTCAGTAATTTGGCGACGCTGGACGAAGTGCTGGTGCAGGCGAACCAGTTGCGCGATCGCTTCAAAAGTTTGCCCTGTCCGGTGGTGCTATGGCTGTCGGATCGAGCGTTGGAAAAATTTGCGCGATTTGCACCCGACTTAAAAAGCTGGGCGGCGACGCCGGTGGTGATGGAGGTGTCCCCCGATGAGCTGTTGGGATTTTTGGGCGATCGCACGGAAGCGATTTTTCAGCAGGCTCTGACGGTGTCTGGAGCCTACAGTTTAGAGCTGCCTATCGGTGAGTTTTCCATTGCACCTCAAATATTTCAAGGACTAGTGGAAGGGCGCGGAGAGCTGGCAGAAGCGGGGATGCCCTGTCCGCCCACTTTGGAAGCAGACTATTTGTTCGCCTTGGGATTAGAAGCCTATAGTAGCCAGGAAATTGATAAGGCTCGGGGGCTATTTAAAGAATGCGGACGGTTTTGGGAAAAGATTTTAAGGGAGGAAAAAACCTCTAACGAGGGCACAGAAACCTCCTCAAGCAAGCAGCTCCGCAATGGACTCAATAATGGCAATTTAGACGGTAATTTAAGCCCTAACCATCAGAATACCGACGGCGAAAATGCCGATGGCGAAAAAGAAAAAGAGAAGCACCCTTGGAACCAAAATGATCGAGCCATTAGCCGATACTCTTTGGCGATTTATTGGCTAAGCCGTTGCTATTGCTGGTGCGATCCTTACGAAGGGCCCCTGGAGCGATCGCCCAAGGTGGAGACGTCCCAGGATTGTGCCGATGATGTTGGGGACGATCAGAACGTCAGGAACGGTGGCAAACGACGATGGGAGCGGGCGGCGGCAGTTTTAAAAGGTGGCGTTGAGCAGGTGCGAATCCATCCTCGCCAAGATTGGGTGGATCGGTTTTTGGTAGGTCCCTATGGTGAGTGCTTAATGGCGTTGGGGGATTGGGATGGGCTTTCGGAGCTTATTAGCAGTGCCCTAATTCGCCATCGTCAGGCGCGGCGCGGCTTAGAAATTGCCCGCGACCATCGCTTTTTGGGGGAAATTGCCCTGGGACGGGGACGATGGGCGACGGCGGAAGATGCTTTTAAGCGAGCGTTGGGCAGTTTGGCCCAAACGTTATTTGGGGAGTCGGCGAATTTTGCCCTGTGGCCAGACCGCTCCGCCAGCAAAATTCAGCTCGGCAACTGGGTGGTACCGACAGACGTTGCGGTGCGCCGGGGAATTTACCTGTGGCGGCTGGCGGTGGCCCAGTGGCGATCGCGCCAGGGATTAATGGCGATCGAATCGCTGGTGTGGGCGCGGCGAATTTTGGAAGGGCTGCCGGGCAGTGAAGCGCCGTTGTTGGCGGTGTTGACCCTGCTACGGGAAATTTATTTTGCCCAGGGACGCTACCTATCTGCGTTTCGCACTAAGCAGGAGCTGCGGCTCACCCAGCATCGCTTTGGACGACTGGCATTTATTGGACCGAAGCCGCTGGAGCCCTATGGGGACGGGGATGAAGAGGGCGTCAAGGCGGTGACGGTGGGAATTGCCCCAGAACTACAGGCGTCGGGGCGGTCCCAAGATGTGGAAAATCTGATTGGGCGGCTGGGGCGTAATGATCAGCCGGTGACGGTGATTCATGGGCAGTCGGGGGTAGGAAAAAGTTCCATTATTGGCGCAGGGCTGGTGCCGGAGCTACAGCGGCGTACCGTGGGCGATCGCGAGGCGGTGCCGGTGATTGTGGATCGCTACACGGACTGGGTGATGTCCCTGGCGGCGGCGCTGGATCTGTCGGGGCCTCGGGAAACCATGTCCCCGACGCGATCGCCCCAGCCGCCCCAGCCTTCCGCCGCACTGAAATCCCTGCTGCCCTCCAGCGTAGTGGCTGAAGCGGCTGCCATTGCGGCCGCCAAAGTGCGCCGTCCTTTGGGACCTACTCCCTCCAAGGTGAACCTGATGGATCGGTGGTCCCAGTGGGAAGATTTGTCCCTTTCGGGGACTCAGCCGTCGGATCTGGGGTTAAATAGCGCGTTAGCAAAGTTAATGCTGACCCAGGTGGTGGAGAGACTGCGGCACAATGGCGAGCACCAAAAGCTAACGGTGCTGATTTTTGATCAGTTTGAGGATTTTTTCCTCACCTGGCCTCGCTATCGCGATCGCCAATTGGGCTTTGAATTTCTACGCGACTGTTTAAACCTGCCCTACGTCAAGCTGATTTTCTCCATGCGGGAAGATTATCTGCACTTTCTGCTGGACTGGGAACGGACGATGGTGCTAGACGCCATTGATAACAATGTGCTGGATCGCCAGGTGCGCTACGGCATTGAAGAATTTTCCACCGACGATGCGATCGCCACGGTGAATAGCCTGGTGGAGCGATCGCAATTTTCCCTGGAACCGGACCTAATTGACGCCCTGGTAAAGGATTTGGGAGCCGAGTCGGGACGGGTCAACCCCATTGAGCTACAGGTGGTGGGGGCACAGTTGCAAACGGACTGCGTCACCACATTGTCCAGCTATCAGCAGTATTACGGCTCCAAAAACCAGGTAGTGGAGCGGTACTTGCAACACACCATTCGCGATTGCGGAGCACCGAGCGAGAACATTGCCTGGCAGGTGCTGTATTTACTAACGGACGAAAACGGCACGCGACCGCTGAAAAATCGCTCCGAGCTGGAAATTGCAATTGGGGTGACGGGAGAACGCCTGGAAACGGTGCTGCAAATCCTGGAAGGCGCGGGATTGATTATGGTGTTTCGCGATCGCGCCAGTTGGCTTTATCAGCTCGTGCACGATTACCTGATTAGCTATATTCGCCAACAGCGCCAGGCCACGGAACAGGCCCAGTTTCGCCTAACCCAATCCCAGCTCAACCGAGTGCTGCGGCGACGAGTGCGGGAATTATATGGAGCCGGGGCGGTACTGGTGATGCTGCTAATTTCCTCCATGGGACTGGCCTTAAGCGGAGCCGCCGGCAAAACTGAGGCGGAAATCCAAGCCATGACCGCCAACGCTGAATTTCTGAGCAATGGGGGGCAGCCCTTTGAGGGCATGGGGCGAGGGCTATCCGCATGGCAGCGTTTACAGGATCGTCAGTGGTCCCTATGGGGCAATTCGTCAGCCTTAGCTCGCAGCGAACTGCATCTGGCGACGACGTTGGGGCAAGCGCTGGTGGGAATCCGCGAATTTAACCGCCTGGAAAGTCACACCAATATTGTGTGGTCAGTGGTCCATAGCCCTAAGGATCGCTATTTTGCCTCCTCGGGCACTGACGGCACCGTGCGCCTGTGGCACAGCAGTGGTCAGCCCGTTTTGAAAGATGGCAAACCGTGGGTGTGGCAGCAGGATAGTAGCGCCAGTAGCATTGCCTTCCATCCGGACGGCACCGGAATCGCCATTACCAATAACGGCGACCAGCCTGTGGTGACCCTGGTGAATTTGGACGGGGAAGCGATCGCCACGTTAAAAGGTCACAGTTCGGATATTTACAACGTGGCGTATGGCCCCAACGGGCGGTTTATTGCCACCGCCAGTACTGATAAAACCGTGCGTCTGTGGACAACGGCGGGAAAATTGGTGCGGGAAATTACCGGGCACACCGAAGCTGTGGAGGCGGTCACGTTCAGCCCTGATGGGCGCACTTTGGCCACCGCCAGCGACGACAAAACCGTGCGCCTGTGGTCCCTGGCAGGCGAGGAACTTCAGCAATTTACTGGACACACCGACTGGGTCTTTAGTGTGGACTTTAGCCCCGATGGCAAAACCCTCGCCAGTGGCAGCTATGACGGGACCGTAAAGCTATGGTCCCTGGCGGTTGAAGAAGAGGCACCAGACAATGGTCCAAGCCCCAATCCCATTACCTTGGCGGGGCATAGCGATCGCGTATTTTCAGTAAGATTCAGCCCCAATGGCGAAACCCTAGCCAGCACCAGCGAAGACAAAACCATCAAAATTTGGTCCACCAATGGCACCCTGCAACAAACGTTGGTGGGGCATACGGACCGGGTTACCAGCGTGGCGTTTAATCCCGACGGCGTCGGTTTAATCAGCGCCAGCTACGACACCACCGTGCGCCTGTGGCAGCTCCAGTCCCCCATGCCTAACCGTCAGCGCCATGGCGATCGCATTTACGGTATGGATATTAGCCCCGATGGCGATCGCATTGTTACCGGCTCGGTGGATGGGGAAATTAAGCTCATGCACCGGGGCGGCACCTTGGACCGCATCATTAGCCCGTCCAACAGTTCTGAAACCGAAGGCATTTACGACACCGTATTCCACCCCGCCAGCCAAGTTTTTGCGGTGGTGAGCGAACAAAGCGGCACCCAGCTTTGGTCAATCCAAGGGGACCTACAGCGCGCCTTTGGCATTCGCTGTGAGGGGGGCGACCAGGGCTGCGATCGCGCCAGCTCCGATAAAATTGCGTCCACCAGTGTGGCATTTGCTCCCGATGGAGAAAGGGTGGCGATCGCCTATGAAGACGGCGCAATTCAGCTATGGACCACTGACGGTGACATGATCCAAGCCTTGGAAAAGCCAGCTTCCGAAAAGCAACGCTTAAATCTAGAAGTTCAGGACCAACCGCTATTAAAAATCAACCGGGTTATTTTTAGTCCTGATGGTCAGCATATTGCCGCTGCCAGCAATGACGGCACTATCCATCTATGGAACAGTGAGGGTAAATTTCTGCGGCACATCACGGGGCATGCTAACTACGTGTCCGATATTGCATTCAGTCCCGATAGCCAGCGCTTAGCATCGGCGGGCGGTGACAAAGTTGCGTACGTGTGGGATTTAGGTGGAAAGCAAGTAAATCAGCTCCCCCATATCGACGCCGTAACCCGAATTCACTACCACCCCTCCGGCGACTTCCTAGCCACCGGCTCCTGGGACGGCTTAATTACCCTGTGGAGCAACGACGGTAGCCAGATTAAACAAATCAAAGACCACAGCGACGGCATCGGCAGCGTTAAATTCAGCGCCGATGGTGAATGGCTAAGCTCCTCCGGCTACGATGAAATCGCCATCTTCCGCCACCTGGACACCTCAGAGCTAGTGCGCCGCAGCTGCTTCTGGCTTAAAGATTACCTGGATGCCAAGGAATCGGGCGATACGGGCGACAGGGAAGGACTTCTTCTCGACATCTGTAAAAGTAGCTATGGTCCGAGCCAAGCAGAATCATGAGAACAATTTCTACGGTGAGACTTCGCTGTAAGAGAATTGGAGACTCCTAATGATCAGCAAGATTCAGGTTGAAGTTTCTTCCTTGAGGGTTATTTGAACCCGAGCGTAGATTCTTAGTAGCAATCTCTCAAGTGATCTTTGACCAGCAAAAGTAACCTTGGGATTTAAGAGCCGGAGTTGGATAAGTTGCTACGCCTGAACAATTCACCCTTTTTTCGTTAGCAGCAATTGATACGACGCAATAAATCAGGAAAGTGACACCTTAACCTTGCTTTTTATGAGGTTTTATTCTCCTGAACCGCATAGGATCAATTCACACTCTCATTGCTCCAGGATGTGGAGTCGAGGTCAATTGTTAGCGGCTTATCCAGCTTATCCGCCGCCCAAAAAACAAATTTAATATTTGTTGAAGTGACCGCCTAGTATTTATTCTCATAAGTTAAAACTAAAAACATGCAATTGCTAATGGGTTGGAACCTAACGTTCAAGTCAGGGCTATGTACAACCTATTCGATTGGTTTTTAGAGTTGTTGGAGAGGCTCGCATGAGTGAGTTTAAGGGGACGGTTAGCCTCGATAAGCCGTTTTTAGAGCAACCAGAAATTGCTGAATTTTTAGAATTTCCAGAGGATTTAGCATTTCCTCGCGCCATTTTAAATCGACTGATAGTTATTATTGAGCGCTTTATTCTGGATGACTTGCGGCACGAGTATTCGACTTCTGCTCCCAGGCTAGCTGGACTGCAATTAATCTGTGAGTTTTCTACTGGAGAAATGGCTGACGATGGGGAAGATCTAGAAAATGAGAATAGGTGGGTGCATCGAACAGGGTGGGTAAGTCGGCCGACATTAGAGCCAGATCACGAAACTCTCAACTCAACAGAACGCTGGCTTTTACATGAGAAATTGAATCGATTAAACAGCCGTTGTCATGAGTGTGTAGTTGCTCGAGCCCTCCGCAGCCATAATGAAAAGTTGAGGGTGGCGACAGCTATAGATGTGGATTTCCTTATTTCTGAGAGCGATACCGGCGAGGATTATATAGTCCTCTCACGAGGACTGGAGGGTAGCGGCGCAGCAGGGGAGATTGAAACTGTAATTAAGCTTCAGCAACAGACGTCATGTTGTGTTTCGGATAATGGAACTCCGCGTGATCAGCCGCGACAACCGGGGGGGTTGCCGACTCACTGCGATACTGGGCAATGCGGCTAGCTTTTCACTTGGCTGACCCCATACTTAAACACGATAGAGGTTTGGGTAACATTAATGAAATGGCTTTCCGTTCTTATCTTGAGCCTGTTTTTGGGCAGCGTAGACTTATTGTTAGTGCAAGGGAAAGTTGTATCAGCTAATTCTTGCAGCTCTTCAAGACTTGAGTCTCTTATCGAAAAGCTTAAAGTCAGTGATTCTGGCATTCAAAATATAGTTGGCTGTGGATCCATGGCAGCGGATCTGCTAATCAATTACTTGAACGACGAAAACAAGGAGTTGCGAGCACGGGCTATCTACTCTTTAGGTGAGATTGGCGCAAACGATCAACTATCGGAAAAGTCGAATAGGGTTGTTCAATTATTCATCGAGCTATTGGATACGGAAAAGGAAGTAGTTGTCCGTACGCAAATCACCTATGCATTGGGACATGTGGGTAAATCTTCAGAGTCTGCTCTGTACACCTTGATTGCTTTACTTCGTAATCCTTCGGAATTCAACGAGGCTAAAACTGGGGCTGCCTTTTCTTTGAGGAATATTAGATTAAATGAGCAAGATGCTATTGATGCCTTGATACTTGCCCTTGAAGATTCAAGTAATTTAGTACAAAGCGAGGCAGCAAGCTCTTTAGGAGCTTGGAGTACAGATATTAAGTTAAGCCGTGAAAAAGTAGTTAAGGCTCTAATCAAATTGCTCACTGATGACTCTTCAGGTGTTCAGATTAGCGCGGCTAAAGCTTTGGGAAAGATGGTCACAGAAAGTTACATCAGGTCTACAGAATTGGAGGAGGTGAAGACAGCGATAAATTTAGTTTCCCTGGTGAATTCCGCTTTGGCAAAGCCCAGCCTATCGACAGGAGAGATTGATGTAGTTAAAAAGTCCGTATCTCAAAACTTACAAGACTTACAAAATCGAGCAGTATTCTTAGCGCTATTTCAGTATTTCTCAAGTTTTCAAAAGCTGCTGTCTATCCACTCTGTAATATGGCTGACGCTAATATTTTTGTATCCTAAGTTTCGCCCTATTCAAGCTTTCATTCTTTGGCATCCCTGGATGCGTCGTTTTTTTGGCGCAGGGTATGTGGGTTTGGCTTTAACTTGGATCCCTTTCCTTCGCCAGAAGCTATTCGAACCATTTCGGGAGTCCCTCCTCGCCGATGCCGATTTGTTCAGTTTTGAAGAGGAAGCATACTTCCCCTCAGTAAGTGTTAGTAGAAAAGGGAAAGAAGACGTCCAAGTTTTGCAAGCTGCGATTCCAGAATTTAAGGGACAAATCTTACTGGAAGGGGCGTCTGGACTTGGAAAAACAATATTTCTTCGCTACCTGTGCCATCGTTCGAAGCGAATCGTAGTGTACTTGCTGGCACGCCGCTGCCAGGATGGGGTCATACAAGCAATTCAAGAGAAGCTCCATGGGGAAAAAATCAAAGACTCAAGGTTCCTAAGAGACTTGATTTATAGTGGGGCGATCACTATCTGCATTGATGGTTTAAATGAAGTCAACGCCGATACCCGAGCAAAGATAGTTGAGTTTACAGAAAATTATTTTAAGGGAGACATAATTTTAGCGACCCAGCCCATGGACTGGCAAGAATCAACCACTGCCCGAAAATTTATCATTCAGCCTCTAGATAGCCAGCAGATTCAAGGTTTTCTCCTATCTCGCGCTACGACATTGCCCAAAAACAAGAAACTACAAGGGGAAGACTACAAACAAGCCTGCCGTAAATTTCTCTCTGAAGCATTGGAGCAGGAAACGCAAACACCAGAACTTGTAGCAATGCGTAGGATTTTGTCCAATCCTATGGACCTTTCTACTGTCTCTTTAATGGTCGCGTCGAAGATCGAGCCTAAATTATTTCAATTGCAGCAGCAGCTCTACGACACTGTGGCAGAGGAGTATCAAGCTGAGCAAGGGAAACCTTTTCCCATAAAAAAATTTGCAGAAACTGTCTATCAAATGCGCCTTGATGATGCGACAGACATACCGGAGAAAAAATTTCTTGCCGAAATTGGACTTCTTGTGGAGCATCGCATGGTGATTGTTCGTCAATCTGTTGACTCAGAAGGGAGTCCATCAGAAAGTTGGCGTTTTCGACACGACAAAGTGATGGAGTTTTTCTTAGTGCGTGCTTTGCGTGAATATCCAGATCGCCAAACACAGCATTTGAACGATCCCAGATTTCAAGGAGCTTACTTTATGCTGGCTAATGTCCTTGAAGTTGAAGACGCTATGGCGTTGCGTGAAATATTGCTGCAAAACGCTGCGGATACGAAAGAGCACACGGTGAGTGACGAATTTATTCGGTTGTTACGTGCGCGGCGAGTTTAGAGCTAGTTCGATGAGTGGAAGGTAATTTACGGACTGCTTGAATGAATTAGAGCTAGTTTATAAAGTAAATCTGAAGCACCGCGCAATGCAGAATCGCCAT
>CALGDE010000003.1 GCA_937883785.1 uncultured cyanobacterium | reverse complement strand
TGGCGATTCTGCATTGCGCGGTGCTTCAGATTTACTTTATAAACTAGCTCTTAGCCTTTATCCACAGTCCAAAAGCAATTTTTCGCAGGAAACGGGTGACGCAATGATAAGTTACGAAAAGTAACGACGTTGACGACGAAATCAGCCCACGCGGCAATCGCTTTGCCAGTTAGCTCATTTTCGTCATTCCTATCACTGCGTCCCTTTCTACTTCAGACCACTAAACCAGGACTCAACTTCACATGCAAAAAGCCGCCTTGGTAACCGGAAGCGCCATTCGCTTGGGGAAAGCCTTTATGCTGAGCCTGGCAGAGGCGGGCTACCACATTGCTCTCCACTACAATTCTTCCGCCGACGCGGCCCAAGACGCCCAAAAAGAAGCTCAAGCTTTGGGCGTGGAGTGCGAGCTGTTTCCGTTTGATTTATTGCAAGAGCCCGATATGACACCGCTGATTGAGAAGGTGCGATCGCGATTTCCTGGTTTAAACGTCTTAGTCAATAGCGCCTCAGTTTATGATGCAGCTCCCATCATGGAAACAGATCCGGCGATACTTCAAAAACAATTTAAAGCCAATTTCGAAGCTCCGTATTTTCTAACTCAAGCATTCGCCAAACTCACCGATGGTGGCTGTGTTATCAACATCATCGATAACAAAGTTTCCTTTAATCAATATCAATATGCCGCCTATTTACTCTCGAAGAAAGCCCTTCTAGAATTCACCAAAATGGCAGCCGTTGAGTTGGCGCCCAAAGTACGCGTTAACGGCATTGCTCCCGGCGTTACCCTTCCCATGGGTAGTCGCACCAGCGACTATCTCCAATGGCGTATCGATGGAATTCCGGTTCAGCATCAAGGCACCCCTGACCATCTCTGCCAAGCATTGCAGTACATTCTCAACAACGACTTTGTAAACGGGCAGATTCTAATGGTAGACGGTGGTGAAGGGCTGACCAACCTGGGAAGAAACGCTGAGGAGTACCAAAAGCAAACCAAAATTAAGCAGTAAATCATTGAAATTTTCAACTTGGTGCCTTGAGCGCGCACCTTGCGAACTTTTTCATAGAGCTTTCGTTCACAAACCCAAATAGCGCTTTGACTTTTTCAGCGATCTTCCCTCCCATGACCCAAGCAATTTTATCCGTTGGTTCTAACATTAATCCTCAGGAAAACTGTCAGAAAGCAGAGGAAATTCTGGCAGAAGAACATCAATTTTTAGGGAAGTCCGATTATATTGTTACGGCTCCTGTGGGCTATCAAGATCAGGATGACTTTTTGAACGGTGCATACTGGGTTGAAACCAACTTAAACCACGACGATTTTAATGCTTATTTAAAAGACCTTGAGCGTCGCTTAAAGCGAGTCAAAACAGCAATTAAATCGGGACCTCGCACCATCGATTTAGATATTATTGTTTGGGATGGGAAGGTCGTTCACGATGATTTCCATACCAAGGATTACACCAAAATTCCCATCAAGAATCTATTTGACCGCTATGGTTTATCCCTAGAACGTCTAAATAGTGCTCATCCGGTGGCTTAAGGGGTAAAGGGCACTGGTTGGGTAGGGACTGGTTGGGCATGGACCCATTTATTTCCATCATGTCCGTCCCACGGTCTCCCTCTTTAAGCAAATCATCAGGCTGAGGGTTTTCTTTGCGTCCAATGTACAGATAAGTGGTCATCCGCCCCTTACCTTTCACTTTAGTATTTTGCCATCGTTCAAACTTGTAGCGATGTTTCAGCTTTTCATAGGTTTGCTCCGTCACCTGAATCCGATTGGGTAGCCCATGGCTTTCCATGCGACTGGCCACATTGACGGCATCCCCCCACAGGTCGTAGCTAAATTTCTGTAGCCCAATCACCCCAGCCACCACTGGTCCCGTATTGATGCCGATACGAAGCTGTAGGCGATGACCAATTTCCCGCCCCAGTCGGTTGGCAGCTCGGCGCATGGCGATCGCCATTTCCATAATCGCTTCCCCGTGGTCTGGCCGCCGAGTGGGAACCCCTCCTACCACCATATATTCATCGCCAATGGTTTTAATTTTTTCCAAGCCATAATGCTCCGTTAGGCGATCAAAGGCGGAAAAAACGCGATTTAAAATGCCTACCAGTTCCATCGGCGACATGCTGCTGGACAGGGGCGTAAAATCCACAATATCAGCGAACAGAATGGTAGCTTCGTCAAAGCGTTCAGCGATGGAGGACCGATTCTCGTCCTGGAGCCGGTCCACGATCGCCTGGGGAAAAATATTTAACAGCAGCTTTTCTGAGCGAAACTTTTCCGCTCGCAACGCCTGTTCCGTCACCTCTCGCTCGGAAATTTCATGAGCTAGGTCCTGATTGTGCTTTTGAATTAAATGAGCCTGTTTTTGCAAACGCTTTTGCACTTCCGCCAACAACGGCACCGGAGCACGCAAAGGAAGCCGAAGCTGGGCGGCGCGACGAATGGAATCTTTTTCTAGGCGATGGCGACGGATGTGGTGCCGCACTCGGCAACACAGTTCCTGCTCCACAATGGGATGGGCAATATAGTCCGACGCTCCACAGCTAAAAGCTCGATCGCGATCCAAACTCACCGTCGGTGATTCCAGCAACACAATGGGCACCGAGTCGAGCCGTGGATCCCGACGAATGTGACGGCAAAGGTCATAGCCCTTCCCGTCCGCTGTCTTTGTATTTTGATTGCCCGTGTCGCCAGTTTTAATATCACCGGTTTTAATCTCTTGTTGAGCAGCGCCCTGCACGTCACCGCACCAGTCGGTGCTGATAAGAATTAAGTCCGGCAAGCAAGATAAAGCCTGATCCAAAAGCCCCCCATCGGAACCGCGGGGACAAAGGTAAAGATCGCTACGCCAGGTATCAAAAATTTGGACGAGGGAATCTAATTGCTGAGGCGACTCCACAGCGAGGAGAATCGTACCGTCGAGGATAGAATGCAACGGCCGGTTAGACATACGGGAGCAGGGTAAGACCGGAATTAGTACCAAGCGAAACCAATACCAAGGGCAATGAATCAGGCGCGCAATCACTTGAATTCACAAATTCCGTGCCGGAAAAATCACCCCGTCAGCCCACAAACTGAAGAGGGTAATTCCCATGGCGCAACATGTGGAAACTGAATTTAATGACAGCAGCCCTTCGTAGATGCTCACCGGCGTGCCTGATGGCGAACCGACACCGTGACTTTACAGCTCGTTAAACAAAACTTGCCAAAAGCGCGGTTTTTCCCTGGAAAAGATCGTATCAAACTTGCCTTCAGACGTTCGTCGCCCAGTAAACAGCCATGAAGAAACGTTTTATGCGGCGAAACGTCTATGGGTTTAGATGCATTGGGATGCAATTTACTGAGGGTAGGTCCACCACCCCACCCCGACGAGGGCCGCGATAAAAAGTGCCCCCCAGCCGACATAGCTCGGAACCCAAAAATCTACGGCAATGTGATTTATTTGTCCCGGTTTTAGGGGCCACTGCCATAGGTTTTCATGGTGCTCTACCTCTTTCCCGGATAAAACCTTAAGGCGCTGCGGTCCCATTACGTCGAATGTGGCGTTAAAGCCTTGGCGGGGCAGAATACTGAGTTTGAGGCCGTTGTCTTCGGTGGCGTCGAGGGATAAGCCTTTGAGCGATCGCAAATCCAGGTCATATTCCAAGTGGTTTTTCACCGCCAGCCCAAAATTCCGTTGGCTTAGGGCAAATCTGGATCCTAAGGGGGTTGGGTCACTGTTGGGATTATCCGCTAGGGGGCTGTAGCGGGCAGAGGCGGTGATCAGTTCGTTGAATTTTTTGTTTAAATCGTCGCCGTTGTTGAAGGGCACTTTGACGGTGACGATGCCGGGGGAACGCTCGATAGTTTTTCCCCCTAGCTGTTGCGATCGCGCCACCAGCCCATCAAACCAAGCCTGCTCGCCGGCGCTAGTTAATGCGGCGAGGGATCCATCGAGGCGGACGGTTTGGGTGATGGCTCCATGGTTGGCGTCGCGAAATTCCACGCCCGCTTCCACGTCCACACATCCCCCCAACATAAAGCTGAGGGAAATCCAGGCGATCGCCCAGAGCAAATTCCGCCGCGCTGCGCGCCGCCACTGCCTTTGTCGATAGCGCCGCTGAATGGGAGAACGGCGCTGATTGTACGAATCAGGGAGCATCAGAAATAAATGCCTAACTCCGTGCCCTAAAACGGAATATCGTCAAAATCCGGCTCATCGTCCGGTAACGGAGGCGGATCACTGGTGCTGCTGGCGGGCGGTGCCGAAGAAGCGGTGTCAGGCAACGGCGCAAAGTCTGCACCGGGATCGGGAACGCTAGCGGGGGTCGGCGCGGGGGGCATGGAAGCCATTCCACCGCCCCCCAGGCTATGGATGCGACTAATACGCAGTTCAGCTCGTTTTTCTTTAAACCCTTCCGGGCGCTCAAAGGTGTTCATGGTGAGGCGACCTTCCAACACCACCTGGTCCCCCATGCGATACTGCTGCTGAATATCCGTGGCTCGCTCGCCAAAACACACTGCCTTGAGGGTGCACGGGGGATCATCGTCCCGCAGGGCTGGAAATCGCACTAGCATTTCGGCGATCGCCAAATTATCGGGGGTATAGCGCAGCTCAGGCGCTTTCACAATTTCTGCCATTAACACGCAGCTATTCATGCTCATGGGCGATCAACTCCTTTTGCCAACGGTGTCGTAAATGCCGTTTCCTAATGGTTTCACTGTAGATCCGAATGGATTCCAAACGGGAAGCCACGTTCTCAGGGGCGTCTACACCGACTCTAATCCCTGATCGCGCTCCACAAAGTTTTGCACGTAGGTGCGATACTGCCGCAGTTTATCCTCTACCCACCGGCGATCGCTCCCATCCACAACAATATGAATCAACGGCGTGCTGGCATCGGGCAACAGCAACACCCAGCCATCCCGATCCAAATCGTAAA
The DNA here is from genome assembly GCA_937883785.1 of uncultured cyanobacterium. Taxonomy (GTDB): domain Bacteria; phylum Cyanobacteriota; class Cyanobacteriia; order CACIAM-69d; family CACIAM-69d; genus CALGDE01. The sequence continues at coordinate 16,490 of CALGDE010000003.1, read as the reverse complement.
TTTTCACCCCGTCAATCAGCTCTAGCTGCTCCGGCGGATGGGTCTCCACCAAATCGCGCATCAACGCCCCCTTCGCCGTCCAGGGGCAATGTACGGAAAAAGATTTGTGATACACCCGCGGAATTAGCTCCGTGTGGATATAAACCAGCGATCGCTCCTGCACCGTCAGCATCTCAATCAGCTTGGCGATACAAAACATGGCATCAAACCCCGGATGCAGTTCAGGAAAAATAAATCCCATATCCCCACTGCCCCCCAGCACCACCCCCGGCAATCGATGACAGGCCTCCATCAGCGCCGTGGGACTCGCCTTAGTGCGCACCACCTGGGCATCGTAACGCCGAGCCAGCCGTTCCACCACACTGGACGCGCTCACCGGCACCACCACCTTACTGCGAGGCGCATGGAACAACACCGTATCCACCATCAGCGCCGTTAAATTCGCCCCCCGCACCAGCCCCCCGTTCTCATCCACCAACACAAACTGCTCCCCATTGGCGGACACCTGCACCCCAAAGCTTGCCCGCACCGCATCCACCACCTGACCTAACTGCACCAGCAGCCGCTCCTTCTCCTCCGCCGCAATCACCGTTTGGCGCAGGCTGGCGTTCAAAACCACCGCATCACAGCCAAACTTGGCCAACAGCTCCGGTAAAATCGCCCCGGACACCGCATAGGCGTAGTCAATGACCACCTTGGACCGGCTTTTCAGCAGCATATTGGTTTTCAGGTGGGTTTCAAACGCAGAGCAATAATTGTCCAGGGTTTGGGCGGGATACACCACATTGCCGATTTCCCCCACCTGCACCCGCCGCAGGTCTTCTTTGAAATAAGCCCCCTCAATTTTTTTCTCCTGAGCCTTGGAAATATTGATGCCGTCCGCGTCGAAAAACTCCACCAAAATAGATTCGGGGCGGTTGGGATGCACCCGCATATGAACCCCCCCTTTAACCCCCAACGACGGCACAGCATTACGGGCCACGGGAATGGCCGCCGCCTCCAGGTTGTATACGTCTACGCCCACGGACATCAGCCCAGAAATAAAAGCACGAGCCACCATACGCGACACACTGCGCTGGTCCCGCGACACGGACACATGGTTCCCCGGCTCCAAGGTGGACCCGTAGGCAGTGCCTAGCTTGACGGCAAATTCGGGGGTGATGTCAATATTGGCTAACCCCGCCACCCCCCGCTGGTCAAATAGGGCTCGCTGGGCTACCTGTCCCCAAATTAAATTCATGTTGAGAATCGCGCCCGACTCCACCTGCTTGCTAGGCCAAATGCGCACGGTGGGGCTAATTTGCGCCTCTTCTCCCACCACCGACAGGGATCCCACCACCGCTCCTTCCATAATGTGCGATCGCCGGTCAATGCGGCTGCCGCGACCTACGGTACAGGCGCGCAAGTGGGCTTCAGCGCCCACCGTAACGCCGTTCCAAAGAATCGGGCGTTTCAGGTCGGCGTTCTCCCCCACGGTGACGTTATCGCCAATAATGGTGCCCGCTTCCAAAATGGCCCCAGGACCCACGCGACAGTTATTGCCAATAATCAGCGGAGCATGGAGCTGGGCGCTGGCATCCACCTGAGTGTTTTGCCCAATCCAAATACCGGGCGATCGCTCCTCATAGGGAAAATCCACCGCCACCTTGCCGTGGAGGGCGTCATATTGGGCATTGCGATAGGCGTCCAAATGCCCCACGTCACACCAGTAGCCCTCGGCAACGTAGCCATACATGGGCACATTTTTATCCAGCAACAGAGGAAATAAATCCTTAGAAAAATCACAGGACTGATGCTTGGGCAAAAATCCCAGCACCGTGGGCTCCAGGATATAAATGCCGGTGTTGACCGTATCAGAAAAAATTTCGCTCGTGGATGGCTTTTCTAGAAAGCGCACAATTTTTTGGTCGTCATCTAGAATCACCACTCCAAATTCCAGAGGGTTAGGCACCCGCTTTAACACCAAGGTGGCAGAAGATTGGGTGTCCCGGTGGAAGGCGATCGCCGCCGACAAATCAAAATCGGTAACACAGTCACCGCTGATCACAATAAACGTATCGTCCAGCACCTCTTCAATATTTTTGACACAGCCCGCAGTGCCCAACGGCTGGCGCTCCTCCACGGCGTAATTTAAATGCACCCCAAATCCACTGCCATCGTGAAAATAATCCTGCATGGTGTCCGGCAGGTAGTGCAACGTGGCGATCACCTCGTGAATTTGGTGGCGCTTCAGGAGGTTGATAATATGCTCGGCGATGGGGCGATTTAGGATCGGCACCATCGGCTTAGGCAGATCGCAAGTGAGGGGACGAAGTCGAGTACCGGAGCCGCCGGCCATCAAAACTGCTCGCATAGGTTCCCCCGGAATAATCGGTTTTAGTGCCCAAATTTTAGTGACTGACGCCCCCAATTATTATTATATTTGGGTGATTTTTCGGGCGGCTGGGGTCGGATCAAAACTCAACATTGCAGCAAAAATTGATTCGTTGAAACGCTTTTCCGATAATTTTTGTGGCGATTCTGCCTAGCGATTCCACTGAACAATCCACTGAAAATCAACTTCAACGGTTCTGCAACGCAGCTCTCTAGCGCTCCCCAGCCATAATTTCTAAACAATTTCGTTAGGATGAAAGGGCAGACCACTGGGAGGGCGAAGGATGTCGCTGTTGGGCAATATTATTTGGTTGGTTTTTGGCGGCTTTGTGAGCGGACTTGGCTACATTTTGGGCGGGTTAAGTTTGTGCCTAACCATTGTGGGTATTCCCTTTGGTGTCCAGTCCATTAAGTTGGGAATTGCCACCATGTTGCCCTTTGGAAAAGAAGTGGTGCCCCGTCCCGACGCTGATAGTTTGCTGCGGGTCATTTTTAATGTGATTTGGGTGGCGTTTTTCGGCTGGGGAATTGCATTATCTCACCTATTTCACGGACTAATTTTGGCCCTGACTATCGTGGGTCTTCCCTTTGCCAAGCAGCATTTTAAACTGGTTATTGTGGCGATTTTGCCCTTTGGTCGCAATTTAGAAAGCGTCGAAGCTCTAGAGAAAACCCAATCAGCTTAGACCTGAACTATCAGACAATCAGCAGAGTCAAAGAGCGCCAAAATCAAAGACACATCAAAATTAAAAGTCGACGGTGGGGTCGCGAACGACATACCGTGCAATATTTAAATCCTGACGGAAAGCAAGGGCAACGCAATCATCAGGTTAGGACTTGGTGCAAAACCTCTTGATGCATTTGGGAGCGATCGCAATAGGACTGAATTTTTGCCGACGATAGCCCCTGATTGCCTAAAAAATCCTCTAGCCACAACCGCCCCAAAGCTTCCCCATCCTCCGGCATCGCTAAATCAGAGCGATCGCCGGTCAAATCCCACACCGGCAGCCCCAACTCCTCCGCCAATACCAACACTTTTGGGTCATAGCTCAAGGCAAAACATCGGGATCCTTCGGCAGCGGCCATAATCACCCCGTGCAGGCGCATGGCCAGGGTCCAGTTCACCTGCTGAAAAAGCCCTTTAAGGCGCGCCGGATTCTCAATTTGCACAATGCGGTAAGACCCAGACAAAGAACGAGCAATGCGGTCCGCAATGGGACGATCCACCACAGGCTGGAACGGCACTAGCAGGATAGAGGCTTGGGTAGCCAGCTGAAGGCGATTGAGTCCCTGGGCGATCGCCGCCAATCGCTGAGAGGTCAACGTTGAATGCTGCCGCAACACCACGGCAATGCGGGGACTGGGAAGGGATGCGGTTTCGGTGACGGGCGATGCTTTCAGAGCCCAAACTGGATCGGGAGCCAAAATAAACTGGTCCATACCCTGACGACTCAGCCACTTTCCCGACTTGCCATCTCGCACGCTAATGGCACTGCAGCGTCGAAATGTGCGGCGCGTAAGCCAATGGCTGAGGGATCGCCCCAGGGGACCAATGCCCTGTCCCCAGGCAACGGTCTTCAGCCCCATACCCTGGGCTAGCCCCATCAAGCCACCGTAATAAAGGGGATTCGCCGCGCTGGTGGCGTCCTGCATTAAACTGCCGCCGCCCCAAATAAACGCATCGGAACGGGACAGCCCATTGAGAATATCGAGCCCTGACTTGCGGGGAATTGCCGTCACACCATAGCGGCGGCGAGTTTGGTCGGGGTCACCGGATAGCACTAGCGGTTTCACAGAGTCAGGCAACATTTGCAGCAGCGTTGCCAACAGGGCCTCATCGCCGCCGTTGCCCATGCCGTAATAGCCGCACAGTAGCGCCTGTTTCGTCGCCTGCGGTGTTGCCCCCATAAGCCGTCTCCGTTGCATTACCGCTATGCTGCCAGGTTTAGGGAAATTTTGCAGGACATTGTGGGCTTCTGGAGCGAATCCGTACGCCCATATATAGATTTATCAAGTTAATTTGTTTAGACTCAAATCAATTTGTTTAGCCGTTTACTGCCGTGACCCGTCTCCCTTTCCCCGACTTGCCCATGCCTTCAACGGCAATCACCGAGGAAAAAATTAAGCGTCCTAACTCTCTAGATGTTGCCCAGCCATGGCATTGGCGATCGCTCCCCCTTAATCAGCGCACCGGTCAGGATATCTTTGCCGCGCTGTTTTTAAATGCCCCAGCTTGTAAGAATCAAAATAATTTGAACGGGTCTGGGGCGATCGCCACCCTCCTGGAAAGCCCCTATCCCACCCACCAATTTTGTGCCGTTGCCCAACAACTATCCCGTTATTCCATTTGCACCGGACCGCCCCGATGGGTAGACGGTCAGCTGCGCCTGTGGACCCCTCCCATGGGCGAGGGGCTGCCGTGGCTCAAAAAACTTCATCGGCTGCACCGTTCCCAGCCCTTGGTGAATCGAGGGTTGCCCTCCAATAGCGATCTACCGTTCCAAGGGGGCTGGCTGGGGTGGCTTGGATATGACCTGGCGTGGGAAGTGGAGCGGCTGCCCTATTTGCGGGAAGACCCTTTGCCGTTTCCGGTGGTGTATTGGTACGAGCCTGATCAATTTGCCGTTCTAGATCATCAGAAACAGCAACTGTGGATCGCCACAACCCAGTTAGAAGATTTGGACGTTTTGGGGCAGCGTTTGAATGATGCTCCTCCTTTGCCGGCGATCGCGTCCCCCGATTCCACCGATGCCCAAAGGACTTTGGAAACGCTGATGGCGGGTGATCGTCTCCGATTCCACTCCACCCAAGCAGACTACATGGCAGCGGTACGGCGGGCCAAAGAGCATATTCGCGCCGGGGATATTTTCCAAGCCAACCTGTCCCTGCGTTTTTCCACCCCCTCTCCCAGCGATAGCTGGTCCCTGTATCGCACTCTTCAAGCCATCAACCCGTCTCCCTTTGCCAGCTATTGGCGATCGCCCTGGGGAGACGTGGTGAGCTGTTCCCCAGAGCGCCTGCTGAGCACCACCCCTGGAGCCGAATCTACGACTATTAGCAGCCGCCCCATTGCCGGGACGCGATCGCGGGGAGCTAATGCCGCCAAGGACCAGGCGCTGGCCCAAGAGCTATCTACCGATCCCAAAGAGCGAGCCGAACACGCCATGCTAGTGGACCTAGAGCGCAACGATTTGGGGCGGGTCTGTACCTGGGGATCGGTAACCGTGAACGAGTTTTTCACCGTGGAGCGCTACAGCCATGTGATGCACTTGGTCAGCAACGTGGTGGGAGAATTGGCAGGGGATTGCGACACCATCGACGCTATTCGAGCCCTATTTCCCGGTGGCACTATCACCGGCTGTCCTAAGGTGCGCTGTATGGAAATTATCGAAGCGCTAGAGCCAGTGCGGCGCAGTTTGTTTTACGGTTCCTTTGGCTACATAGACCATCGAGGTCAGCTCGATTTAAATATTGCCATTCGCACATTGCTGATGCCGGTGGATGCGAACGTCAATGTCCCTGGGAAACGATCGCAAATTATTGGTCAAGTGGGGGCAGGCATTGTTGCCGACAGCGATCCCGAACGGGAATGGCACGAGTCGTTAATCAAAGCTGCTGCCCAGCTCAGTGCCATCTGTAGTCAATCTCAGGAACTTTAAGCATTGGGGCTTAAGCATCTGAGCTTAGACATCTGAGCTTAAGAATTGGAGTTGGAGTCAACCTCAAGCCACTCCACACGTTGGATCTTCGGTATTGGAATTTCGGTGTTGGAACTTCGGTTTTGGAGCTTTATTTTGGAACTGCTATTGGGCACCGATATTGTGCAAATCTCCCGCATTCAGCGCAATTTAGATCGGTTTAATCAACGTTTTATCGACCGTATTTACACCCTCACGGAGCAACAAGATTGCTGGCGGCGATCGCCCCTTCCATCCCTTAATCCCCAGAAGCCTTCCAGATTAATCCCACCTGAAGTGGTGCGGAGATTTGCGGGGCGCTGGGCAGCAAAGGAGGCGATCGTCAAAGCCCTTGGTACGGGCTGGACCGGCATTAACTATCGGGACGTGTCCGTGAAGCGCCTAACGTCGGGAGCCCCTTGCCCAAACTTTTCCCACAGCGCTCTAGCACCGTTGAAACGACTTGATCCCAATAACTGTGCCCTGTGGCGCCTCAGCTTGACCCACGATGGAGATTACGCCATGGCAACGGCGATCGCGATCATTCCACCCCAGTGAAATTAAGAGCTTAATCATTAGAGGCTATAACCAACGTCAAAGCCTTCAATTACAAATACGTCAGCCCGCAGCATTTTTTGTTTTGAAAGGGCATGTATGTCCCCTTGCATCAAATGACTGGCATTTAACTGATGGAGCGCAACCCTGTCCCTTCCCCAAACATCAGGAAAAATCAGCACAGAGGCTTTTATAGAAGTCCAAAATGAATAACCAACAAGATCATATTCAAGATTACTTGAGCAGCATTTTAAATACAGTTGGACAATAACTACTTGTCCGATAGAATATGGATTGCTTAAAAGCAAAAGCTCTTGTCACTTCCTGCGATCCGTAAGTCAGATCAGTCAAAAGCTTCAGCACAAGTTTAAATTCTCGTTGATTGTCGCTTTTTAAACCTTTTCCCAGACCTTTGACTAACTAGAATGAGTCTAGAAAATTACTTTAATCACCCCACCTTTGGCTTACTGCTTCTAATTTGCCCTTTGGGAAATGGTCAAGACTTATATACGACTTTGTATGCCCAGCGACTATTTTTCCTCGTCAAAGAAGGTAATGACGGTATGGCAGTGGATCCCCTAAGTCGAGGTGAAGCGCGAAGCCTAGTAGAGAATCAAATGCGCATCTTAAGGCGTAGCGGAAAGATGAAGGACTATAAGGAAATTCAGGATGTTTTTCGTCGAACATTTCAATAAATTTTCTGGGTAAAGTTTACTGATTTTCATCAGAGCCAAGATAGAAGAATCACTAATTCAAATAGATAACAATTCAATCGGTCACTTGATATCGCTGTATTTAGTCCGCGCGATCATCTTCCAAATTCTTGATCTTTCATATGTGTAGCGCTGCCACTAAACCCCTTGATTCATTAATTCGCGATCGCATCACTGACTTACAGCAAGATATTCCTCCTTCAGTCACCTTGATGGCGGTCAGCAAAAAAAAGACAGCTTTATGTGTGCGTGCTGCTTACGATTGCGGATTGCGACATTTTGGGGAAAGCCGTATTCAAGAGGCGGTTCCTAAGCAGGAAGAAGTTGCTGATCTATCCGATTTGGTATGGCATTTTATTGGCACCTTACAGTCGAATAAAGCCAAAAAAGCGATCGCCCATTTCCATTGGATACACTCTGTCGACAGCCTTAAATTAGCCCAACGGCTAGACCGACTCTCCCAAGAGGAACATCGCCGTCCCAACCTATGTTTACAGGTCAAAGTTTTGCCTGATCCCCACAAGTCGGGCTGGAATATCGATGAGCTAACAAAAGCGTTGCCAGAGCTTTATCAATTGAGTCACGTTGCGATTCGGGGGTTAATGGTGATTCCGCCCCTAGGGCTGAACCGAGAAGAAACTCGCCGCTGCTTCCTAAAGGCGGCACACCTGTTTAAAACAATTCAAAATGAATCGGCGAACCACTGGACCCAGTTCGATCAGCTATCCATGGGAATGTCTGGGGACTATCAGGAGGCGATCGCTGCTGGCAGCACAATTATTCGGCTGGGGCGAACAATTTTCGGTGAGCGAGATCAGTAGGGAACCCAGCAGTATTCGCAAACAACATCATCATCAACCAAGACTTTTTCTAAAGCCTTTTCTCGCGGAAATCTCTAAAAACCAGGATCGCCAACGATTTGTTAGTGAACACTCGCTGATTGAAAACCCATCGAAAAATCCTGATATTTGTCAAAAGCTTTGCAGAAGTAGAACACACTTAGCAGATAGGCTCTAAACCAGGGGGTAATTTAAACCCAAAATTCAGTGGCTTCAAAGGTGGCTTAAGGGGCAAAGACAGTAGCATGCCGACTCTTCATTAGAGATTTCAGATCAAGAATTCAACAAAAAACTCGAATTCAGAAACATTGAAATAGTTTGCAACATTTCAAAAGTCTTTGATAACCGCAGGTGTTTACGAGTTGAGTCGTCCTCAAAGTCTTAAATTTTATGGGGCAAGCAGCTACCGAATCTTGGAATATTGCAGTAAACTTTGGGTCAACATCTTGATCAATTTGTCAAGACTTGTTGGACTGACGCAGCAGTATCAAGGAATAAGAAGTCTCAGCACCTTAGAGTCACCTGGTTCATCACTGGGTTGTGCCATTGTGCCGAAATCAACTACCTAACCTTAACTGTCATCAGTCAGCAGCGGAGAAGTAACGAGGTGAAGGCTATTTTTTCTAAACTTAAGGACATCGTAGGACTCGGCGACCCCGTTGAGTACGAATACGAATACGATGAAGTGGGCGGCAGCGACTATCAAAATATGTATCGCGATAACCAGGGCATTACCCCTGCCGTTAGTGCCACCTCTGAAGCGACCTCAAGTCCTCGTCGCTCGCGATCGCCGCTGGCTCAAACTAGCACCACTGCTGGAGTTACGAGTCGGTCGGTGGAAGGAAAGGCTGGAAGTTCGTCTGTAGGGAGCAAAGTGATCGGTATGCCAGGAGCAGCAGGCAATTTTTCCGAAGTGATGGTGATGGAGCCCCGCTCTTTTGAAGAGATGCCCCAGGCGATTCAAGCTCTGCGGGAGCGTAAGTCTGTGGTTCTGAATTTAACGCTGATGGATCCTGACCAGGCACAGCGGTCTGTGGACTTTATCGCTGGCGGCACCTATGCCCTTGATGGTCATCAGGAGCGCATTGGCGAAAGCATTTTCCTATTTACGCCCAACTGTGTACAGGTCAGTACCCAGTCTGGGTTGGTGCGCGAGGTGCTACAGGCGCAGGCGCGTCAGGCGGCGGCTCCGGGAACGGCTCCTGTTTGGGCGAGCGATCGCTTTCAACAGTCCGTTGCCCAATAGGTCTGGCAGCCTCAAAGATTAGCCCCAGTGACAAACGTCCACGGTTTACCATCCGTGTCCTCCTTCCGGTGGTGTAAACACCAGCGCTAAAATCAATCTGCCTGAAGCAGTGGTAATGATTGAAGGAGGCGTGGTTTGGCAACAAAGTTGGGAATTGTTGGTGGTGGCGTGATGGGCGAAGCTCTGCTGTCGCGAATTGTGAGCGGCGGGCTTTACGGCTCAGGGGAAATCTTAGTTAGCGATTTATCACCTCTTCGTCGCGATACGCTGAGGGAGCAATATGACATTGCCGTTACGGAAAGCAATGCCGATGTTGCTTCCTCAGCTCCTGTCGTTTTATTGGCAATTAAGCCTCAAATTTTTAGCAAGGTTGCACCATCCCTAAAGGTTTTATTCCAAGGGCTGGAGACGCCACCGTTAGTCCTATCAATTTTGGCCGGCACCTCTCTGGGGACCTTGTCTGCAGGGTTGGGGGAGCAAGTACCTATTGTGCGCGCTATGCCCAACACCCCGGCCACGGTGGGGGCTGGAATCACCGCGATCGCCCGTGGAGACCAGGTAAGCGATGGGCAATTTTCCACCGCCCGCGCTATTTTCGCCGCCGTGGGCTCAGTGGTGGAGGTGCCAGAAACTTTGATGGATGCGGTCACCGGTGTTTCTGGATCTGGTCCAGCCTATGTGGCTTTGATGGTGGAGGCGCTAGCTGACGGCGGCGTGTCTGCCGGTCTGCCTCGCAGTATTGCCAGTGAATTAGCCCTTCAAACGGTGTTGGGCGCGGCACAGCTCATGTCAGAAACGGACCTGCATCCGGCAATTTTGAAAGATCGGGTTAGCAGTCCAGGAGGCACCACGATCGCCGGGGTGGCAGCACTGGAGAAAAACGGGTTCCGTTCAGCGGTGATTCAGGCGGTTCAGGCTGCATCACAGCGATCGCAGGCGTTAGGCAAGCAGTAGTGTTCTGTTAGGCTTCGATGAACTTGTTCCTGCAATTTTCTTAATCTGTGCAATACACGACACCAACAATAAAAATGGCGGGTATTCTAGTATTACTCGTTTTCTAGATTGCCGACGACAAAATGGGGTTGTAGAAAGGGACTGAACATCCTTTCTACAACCCCGTCGGAATCAACGCAGCTGTCAAAATCAACGCAGCTTAAGGGCGCAGCCCAAGAACAAAACGCTATGGCTTGAATCGCAATAGCTGTAGGCAGGCTATTTTTGAGCCATGGGCTGTCCAATTCGAGGCTCGACTCCAGCAATCAACCGTTGGATGTTGCTCCGGTGACGCCACACCACATAGCCGCCAGCAGCGATCGCGAACAAACAATAGGCAAGGGGTTGACCACTAATCACCATCAGGACAGAAACGGCGATCGCTCCAGAAATCGAGCTAAGGGAAACAATCCGCCACAAACTGAGGAATAGGGCAAAGACCCCAAAGGTGGCCAATCCTACGGGCCAAGACAGGGCGAACAAAATCCCTAGTCCTGTTGCAACGGATTTGCCACCGCGAAACCCCAGCCAAATGGGATTGCTATGGCCCACCACGGCACTGAGTCCAGCAAAAACCTCGAGCCATGGCAACCACCCTAGCTGGCTCGCCTCCAAAACATTGTTGCCCAAATATCGCGCCAGCAGCACTGCGCCAACGCCCTTCAGAATATCTACCACCAGTACGAATGCACCGGGCTTTTTCCCCAGCACCCGTAGCGCGTTGGTTGCCCCTGTTGAGCCAGATCCGTGGTCCCGTAAATCAATGCCGCGCAACACACGACCCACAAGGTAGCCCGTAGGCAGCGACCCCAACCCGTATCCCAGGGCAAGCACCATCAGATCAAAGAAAAATAGGTGAAGTAGGTCAGTCATATCCGGTTTCCCCTAGTGGCGAGAGTCGATGTTTACGGTGTTTATATATAACTGTGGCGATGGGCTATTGATTAGGCAGTAAATACCAAGCGCTATACCCAGCGTTTCGACTGAGCACTCAGCACCAAATATCAGCGCATAGCATCGCCAACACAGCAGAAACCGTAGGTGGAACTCAATGAAGAGAACTTCTACGGAAGGCTTTTGGTCACTGGTTACGGCGTATCACGGCTAATCATTGTGCGAGTTATGCTCGCAGCAAACTACCTACGCCCATGACCTATAACGGCAGAGAAAGGAGTGTTAGCGCCGATGCCGTAACCACAGCTATTGTGCAAATGGCGATCGCTCCTAGGGAACAGACGTCCATCTGCCGATGGTTTAAAAAACTTTCGTAAAAGCTACTACACATAGGCACCCTTTGCACAGGGGGATCGCCATTAATTTTCCAAGTCACTTTTCAGATCGTTAATTTTTCAGCCCTTGCCATTTCTTTTGATCCTGGCGTCCAAAGCCTGAATCTAAGCACTGCCAAGGCAGATCCCCACAATTATTCACAGCACTTAAAAGGTCGCGACGGAGCTTTATCGCCCGCGCCTTCCAAAGCAAAATCTAGCTCCCTATTCGCGCGATAGAGAGTGAATTACGAGAGAGTGAATCACGCCAGCGCTGCTTCTAAAGAATGCTGGTTCCACAAGTTACGGTACAGACCCGGCTCCTGCAATAGTTCATCATGGGTACCGATCGCCACAATTTCCCCATGGTCCATCACCACAATGCGATTAGCGGTGGCCGTGGCGGAAAGCTGGTGGGAGATAAAGATAATGGTTTTGCGATCGCGCCCTTGGCGAAGCTGATCTAAAATCGCCGTTGCCGTTTGGTTATCAACGCTAGCTAAGGCATCGTCAAGGATCAGGATGGGCGCGTCAAACAACAGGGCTCGCGCCAGGGAGGAGCGCTGACGTTGCCCCCCCGACAGGGTGATGCCTCGCTCCCCCACGATGGTGTCGTATTTCTTGGGAAACGCTTGAATTTCTTGGTGAATTTGGCTTTGCTGGGCTGCTCCCTCAATGGCCCCATAATCCTGCTCTGGGTCGCCATAGCGAATATTGTTGGCAATAGTGGTGCTGAATAGAAAGCTTTCCTGGGGCACATAGGCGATCGCCCGGCGCAAATTTGCCAAGTCCAGGCGAGTAATATCAATACCGTCCAAAAACACCGTATTGGGCTCAATATCCAACAGTCGCGGAATAGCGTTTGCCAACGTGGACTTGCCGCAGCCCACAGGACCGACGATCGCCACCAGTTCCCCTGGCTCAATGGTGAAAGACACATCCTGGAGAGCCCACTCGGTGCTGCCGCCGTAGCGATAGGACAGGTTATCAATGCGAATCTTGCCGCGCACCTGATCTCGAGCAACGGGAATAGCATCTGGCTCCGTTGCCACTTTTGGCTCCGTTTGCAGAATCGCTTCCACGCGATTAATGCTCACCTCTCCTCGCTGATAGGCACTAATGGTGAAGCCCAACAGCGCCGTGGGGAATACCAGTCGTTCCACGTACACAATTAACGCTAGGAAGTCGCCAATGCTGATGCGCCCCTCAGAAATTTCACCCGCACCAAACCACAGCAACACCAGCAAGCTCACGCTAGCCAATCCGCCCAACAGGGGAAACAGCACGTTGCGGGTTTTTGCCAGATTTAAATTTGCCCTCAAAAGTTGCTGATTTAGCTCATGGAACGCTTTTTCCTCATTCTCTTCCTGAGCGTAGATTTTGATGGGCGCAATGCCGCTTACGTCCTCTTGGATAAGGTTGCTAATTTCCGATAGCTCGTTCTGTACCGCTTCCTGTTCATCCCGCAGTCGATTGCTAAACAGGTGCACCATCAAAAACATAAACGGATACACCGCCAGGGACATCAGGGTCAAGTTGGTGCTAATGTTCAGCATCACCGGCAGGGTGAACGCATAGGCAAAGATGGTGTTAACTAGGCTCAGCACCGCAAACCCCAGCAGACGGCGAATATTATCCACATCACTGGTAGCGCGGTTAATCGTGTCTCCGATGCGATTGGCGGAGAAGTAGGCTGGCTCCATTTTCAGCAGATGTTCAAAAATCAACTGCTTTAGGTCAAATTCCACCTGGCGACCGACCCCAAACAGCAAAATGCGCGACACCATACGCACAACGCCCATGATGGTGGTCAGAAGAATAATCGCGAGAACCGCATTGAGAACCTGGTCAAAATCGAAGCTCACCTGCAGATCGTCAACGCTATCCCGAATCAGGAAGGGGATATACACCCCTAACCCGTTGACCATCATCAGTGCGCCGACCCCAAAAAGCACTTTTTTGCGGTGGGGATATAAATACTGCCCCAGTCGTTTCAGATTGGATCGCGCCATGGTGACCGTTTTAACGTTGGTAGGTAATGCGGTTAAGGAATCCAGATAACTGGGCGACAGTATCTGGGATGAGACAGCTCATCAGTTAGCGATTATTGGTAGCTATTATTTGGAACTCACAGCCCGTCCCAGTGACCGGAACGGCTCGCAGGAACTATAAGAGCGGTTGGGTTGGATCAGGGGCGATCGCCGTAGACCAACCTTCAAAAGGCTCTCCCATAAACTCCTCGCCCATGTAAATACTGCGAATATCCGCCGGGAGGGCATCTTCTAGCTTACGGTAGCCTTGGCGCAGTTTGCTGCGAACGGTAGCGGTAGAGGTTTTTTCCCCTTCTGCCTGTAAATAGGCGGCAATGCGAGGCTCGCTCCAGTGGAGGGTTTGGGCCATGATGATCATCAGGCGCACCATGGCATCTTGCCGATCCAGGGCAGACTCCAGATAGCACCACAGCGGTGGCGATGCAGAACTTAGGGAGTAGTGGATGGATTCAATGGAGGGCAATTCCGCCTGGTTAATAGATAAAGCAGTGATATTGATAAGCCAATTTTGGAAGGTAAATTCTTCCAAGTTGCCGGGAAGCTGATCGCTGGCGCGGCTTAGATCCAAAGTGGGCAATTCCCGATAAATCCGCTGCCAGATTTTTGCAAATAAGTAATCTCCCTGCACTGCCGACGGGGCTGAGTGACGCACCAAGGTGTACACAATGGGGCTATAGCGACAAAACAGGGTAACAAAATAGCGACCGGCGTCGGGATAGCGCTTGAAAAGATCTAACAGCTCTAAGTCGCTACGGTTAGCGAGGGCAGCAATTAGCGGATGATTAGCTTCGGGAAAGGTGGGGGTGTCCATTGGGGCGATCGCCAGGTGGTGGGTAGGCGGTGGGCTGCCAACAGACAGCGAAACACACCGGATCAGCTTAAGGCTACACCCAGTTTTACCTTAATTTTTACTTTGACTGCGGCTTTTCTACGCTCAAGCCCGTTTGTAAGGTCCTCTCAACCCTGTTCCAAAGCCGCTGCCGACGCCAATTCACCGACCTAGTGTGATGAACCCTCGTCGTTAGTCCAGGACAGAGTGCCTAGAATAGCGTCTTCCATTTGCATACGCTGTTCCATCTGCCGCAAAAAATATCCCGTCATCATGGCAGAAGCCAGCAGATTTGCCAGGCTCTCATGGTCAGTCATAACTTGCGCGTGAAACTGTTCTGGAGGCAGGTTACCGATAAGCCCTTTCACGTTTTGGGACACAATTTGTTTAGCGTCTGAAGTGGCAGACTTTGCCACTTCCGCCAAAACATCTGGAGACTGCTGCTTTAAATACTTCAGCAAATAATTAATGGAATCGCCGTCAGAACCGCTAAGAAAGTCGGCATTATTGGGGTTAAAAACCATGGGCAATGTTTAGTGTCAGCCAGCGGACTAGGAAAGCTTTGCCATTGATTCCAAACACTTCGCCTTTGGGGCAGGAATTTCGATCTGGCAAAAACATTTAATTTTCTAGCGTTAAAACGTCTAAAGAAAAGTTGAATTAAAGCAATTTAAATACGTACGATGACTTTTGGCGGTTTTGCAATTAATCCTATAGATATTGTGACACCTTTACCCGCCAGTGGGAAATGGAGCGGTAGCCGCCACCGCTTAGGGGCTGTCATCATTCAAATCCCAAAGCCAAAAGCTACGAAGGTTTTAACCCCTAACGCTTTTGGTTTTGACAAGGCGTAGACTCTTCGATGCGTGAGACTTCTGGCGCCCAATGATGGCACGCTCTACACAGTTTTTCCCTGACGCCTTAACTAATCCGCCTGGTAGAAGGTGATTAGTCGACAGGCGATCGCCATAGATTCCCTAAATCCGCCCCATCGGAGCCCACGGTATACAAATAATCAAAGCCGTCGGATAACGCAGGCGGGTTTCGCTGCAGCTGCTGGTGCATACGGCAAACAACAGGCTCCGGCACCTGGCGAGAGCGTCGAGCATTACGGGCTAAACAAACCTCCAGCGGCACATTGAGCCAATAGCCGTCCACGGTGGTAAATCCCGTCTGACGGGCAGCGCGGATTGCGCGACGGCGATCGCGACGGTTGGCATGGGTTGCATCGTATAGCACTGCCCGCAGGGTACCCGTTCGAATCCCGTTAATACCCCGCCGCCACTGGGCACCAACCTCTTGCCAAATTGCTGCCCAGGATCCTTGAATCGCCGCATCGCCAAATAATTGGGCGCGAATACTATCAGTGGACACTACCATCCGCCCAGGTTCCTGCTGTTGCCAGCGATGGGCGATCGTGGACTTTCCACAGCCGGGAATGCCCATCAAAATCACCAGGGGCACGCTGGGAGAATCGTTCACTAAAAATTCCGTTGAAATAATGCCGTCCAAAAATCCAGCCCAAACAACGCCGCCATTGAAGACAAGTTTGCAGCGATCCGCGAATAGCGCGTTGTGTCTAGAATAGAAATCACGAACTATTTATGCCATCGAGTAGCGTTCTAGGGCGATCCATCGATACCATCTACGGCAACTTAAAAGGCTTAAAGCCCAGTCAGCTTAAGCAATTGCGACGACTGTATCACCAGCGGCTGCCAGGAGATTGTTTAACCACTCCTGAATTTGCCCAGCGGCTGGCTTCCGTTAGCGTGGCGGTGGATGAGCCCGTTTGTGCCTACCTCAATCGCCGGGGTCAGGTGATTCGAGTGGGGGTAGGTCCTCCCCATAAAACTCAGTTTTCTCCACGGGAACTGCCCCGCTATGGTGCGGAGCGCTTGTCGGGCATTCGCTGTGTGGCCACCCAGCTTAAACATGGCGATCGCCCC
>CALGDE010000002.1 GCA_937883785.1 uncultured cyanobacterium | reverse complement strand
ATGCTGTAAGTCATGGCTAAAAAGGCTTTCACCTACTCTGTCACCCCGTCAGCCGTGACTGACTTAGAAGGTGATGGAGAACGATCCCACCACGGTGAAGCCAGCCCCTGGGAAGATCGTAAATCGGTTTCCGCTGATGCCCCCTTCGATATAGTCCACATCAAATAGGTTGCGGAAGTTAACTGCCGCGCGCCAGTTGTCACGCTTGTAGGCGATCGCCGCATTGGTGAGGAAATAACTGTCCAACTCGAAAGAGTTATCAACATCCCCAAACCGTTCACCGACAAAATTGCCGCCGAGTCCAAAGCTCAACCCTTCTAATGATCCTGACGGCAGCGCATAGCTGGTCCAAATATTAAAACTATGCTCGGGAATATTGGCGGCGCGATTGCCCTCCGTTCCTTCCTCCCCCTCTATAATTTCCGCGTCAATGTAGGCGTAGTTTGCCACCACGTTCCATCCAGGCAAAATTTCACCGATCAGATCCAGTTCCACACCAAAGCTGCTTTGGGAGCCGGCGCCAATTAGGAAACCAGGGTTAAGAGAATCTGTGAGAGCAATATTGCGCTTCTCGATGTCGAAGACTGCCAAGTTTGCCACAAAGTTACCGTCCAGCAGTTCAGCGCGAACGCCAGCTTCAAACTGCTCCCCTTCCTCTGGCTCAAGCAAATCACCGGCAAAGCTTACGCCCGTATTGGGCTGGAATGAGCGGCTATAGCTGGCATAAAGGGAAATGGCGTCGCTGGGTTGGTATACCACCCCAAGGCGCGGAGTAAAGTCTTCGCTGGTGCTGCTGCTTGTACCGCCGACGTTGGGCAAAAAGGGAACGGCGGTGGTGAGCTCTTGGAATACCGTGTCGAAGCGCAGCCCCGCCAGCACAATTAGATTGTCCGTAATGTTGACCTGATCCTGCACGTAAAATCCCCAGCCCCGCGTCAGTCCATCAATGATGGTGGTTGGAATAAACGAATCGGGATCAAACCTGGAAAGGGCGTCGTAGTTAGGGTCAAAAATATTAAGGGTGTCCGCCACTGTGGGTACGGGGAAAGGGGCTCCCGGTTGCAGGGCCACAGCGGCTCTGACTTCGCTACCTAGGTTGCGCTGTTGGTAAAAATCCACTCCAGCTAATAGCGTATGTTCAATTGACCCCGTATTAAACTTGCCCACCACGTTGGTTTGCACTTCAAAAGTGTTGGACGGTTGGTCAAAGGTGCCTGGAACTAAGGACAGATCGCCGGTTTCCTCATTAAAAAATCTGCGCAGGAAAGTTTGGGCATTGTTGGTAAAGGTGAGCGTATCAAAGCGGGTGTAATAAGCCGTGTTGCGCACTTTCCAGCGATCGCTAAAGCGATGTTCAAACTGGTAGCCGACGCGGGTGTAATTCGACTCTGCTTTTAGCCCTGGATAGGTCAAAACCCGATCAAAGGGAATATCCGCAACTCCGTCACCAACGGCCACAAGCCCGGTTTCGTAGGGACGTTCCTCCCGGCGGTGCTCCAGTTCCACCAATAGGTCGGTGCGATCGCTAATTTCAAAGCTAATTTGCGGTGCAAAAAAGAACCGTTCAATGGGCTCTTCAAAATCGCGGAAATACTCCTCGTAGCGATAGGAAGCGTTCACGCGATAGCTCACCCGCCCGTCTTCCGTTAACGGCCCCGTAAAATCCAGACTCGGTTCAACTTGGGTCGGCGCCCCTCCCCGCAGGGACAGCTCATACTGCGGTGTTGCCAAGGGACGCTCACTCACCAGGTTAATGGCGCCGCCCGGCTCCACCGCCCCCACCAAAATTGAAGCGGGCCCCTTCAGCACTTCAATACGCTCAATATTAGAAAGCTCAGCAAAACCGATATTGCCAGTATTGTTCAAGATACGGAAACCGTCCCTTAAAACAGGAGCACCGTTAAAACCTCGAGCCGCGAAAGTTTGCCCCCGTGGATCGTTGCTCGTTTGAAAAACGCCACTAACATTGCGGAGGGCATCATTCAATCCAGTTACCCCCTGGTCTTCCCACACCTGTTGGGGCACTACCTGGATGGATTGGGGGGTATCGCGCAATGGGGTATCGGTACGGGTTGCAGTGCTGGCATTGGGCACCGCGTAATCACCCTGGGCGTCCCCCGTCACCTCCAGAAGAATGGCGTCATCGTCCCCATTCGTCTGGGCACTTCCAGGGGTTACTGCCAGCATCAAACCGGCGTCGGCGCTGTTGGTGCGAATATCCACCACTGGCGGAGCGTCGTTTCCGGTGATGGCAATGCGCACTGTGTTGTCGGGCTGGGCGGTTATCTGTACTAGGGCAATACCTTCGGCGGGGGTAAAGTCCTCGAACTCTTTCGACAGGGTTGCTCCAGCAATTTCTAGAATCAAGGCTTTGCCAGTGACGGATTGGATCGGCTCCCCCAGCTCGCCATTGGCAGCGATCGCCACCTCAATCCCCGTGTCAGTGACCTGCACTTGAACATCAGTAATTTCCGCGATTCCCTGAGCAATTTCCAGCTCTGGCATTGTCTCCGGGCTATTTGGCACTGCCGCCAATGCGGGCTGAATCCAAAACGCCTGCCCCCCCATTACCGCCAACAGGGCGAGTAAATTAACCTTCGATTGCATTGCCATTTGGACGACTCCTAACACCTTGTAACGTCAGCCCATAGCGCCTCCGCAACAGTGGACGAACCTCTGTTGGAAGTGTCGAAGACAACGCGTTATTAGGCTGATGTAAATACTGATGGCTATGGTAAAGACGCTGGCGATCGCTCACCAGAGATTTTGGTACGAAACTGCATTATTTGAGATCAATCATCAATTGTGTCGATCCGCCTTAAAACGGCAGCAGTAGTACCTCTTATTTCAAAAAGGCGCGTATTCCTTAGTGCGCAAAGCTTCTAGCGCTTAATCAATGACACGCCTTAGCTAGCTTGCCGCTGCAGTTGTAGCTGAAAAGTTTTGGGATTCATTCCCACTAGCTGATGAAACGCTGAAGCAAACCGACTGCGGTTGCTGTAACCCACCTCAGCAGCCACCTGACTGACGGACCGAGTAGAGGTATAAAACTGCTTGAGAGCAACGCTAATGCGATAGGACCGTAAATAGCCCACCGGCGTTGTGCCATACATGGTGTGAAAACCCTGGTAAAGCTTAAGGCGGTTCGTATAAATCCGTCGCGCCAGCTCCTCGATGCCCGGCGGATTTGCTATATTTGCCCTCAGAATTGCCGCCGCCTCATAAATTCGGTCCATTTCCTCCAAAGGATAAGCAGGCTGGCACACCGTCTCCAAATATTCCGATATCAGCACCAGCGCTTTGTCCCGCAAATATTGCCGACGAACATCCCCACAGTAAGGACAGCTCAGGATCTGTGCCGCAATTTTTCTGATCGCGGGAGTCACAATGGGACGGATCGCGTGATCAAGATCTATAGCTCCGCCAAACAACGCCGGGGTAAGTCCCAGGGCTGGCTCATAGTCAAACCGAACCGTCTGTCGCTTGAGAAAACGGCTAAATAATTCTGCATCAGTAAGGCGTTGCCCCCTTCGTCGCCCGCCGCCGGAAGAATACTCCAGCAGTTGTCGCAGAACCGACTGAAGGCGGTCTGGTAATCGCTCAGCGACCATCCGAGCGTATTTGTTCACAAGAGACTTTTTGAGCACCACCTCCAGTTCAAACACTCGCTGTCGACCCGGGGTAAACCAAAGGGACTGTCCCCCAAAGTGGGATTTTAAATACCCGCTTTCCACCCCCGATTCCGTAAGCTGCAGCTCTAAAGTAATGGAATTTTCATCCCTTTTTCGTTGAAAAATCGTATCCCGGTGCAGGGTGTAGTCAATGATTTTGAGGGACAGGTCGTCCTGTAGCGCTACCTCTTGGCGATATCCTTGGTCGTCGGGGTAAACAAGGAGCGTGTCATCGGAATCGCAGTGTAAAAGCCGCGGATCTGCTGAACTGCCAGGTGTTAGCCACTGGGAGTCGGGATTTGAAATAACCGGAAGGGGCATGGCAACACGCGAGAATACAATGATTCTGGCTGTTCTTAATAGGAATCAGTCGCATTACGATACCACGGTGTCCCCTCTCAGTTAAGCACTTAAATATACCCCTAACTGAAAACGGTGCTTACCCAGTTAGGGGCTGACACTCTTGTTGCTCGTGGCCCAGGGGCATCTCGCTTTTCATCAATGACCATCAAGAGCTGATTAAAGAGCTGATTAAAGAACCAGCGATGCAGGTTCAACGGTGACGGCTCTTCACACAGGATTATTCAAGCAGCTTCCCTTCAAAGCTATTAATTTCAGCAGTACCATCCACAATTTTTTGTAGCTCCTCCCGCAGTGGTTCAATAACCCGCCGAGACACCGCCAGCGTCGCATCATCCCCCAAATTAATGCGGTAATTCACCTTTTCCGACGGACTAATCTCTGGAAAATCGCTTCTTTGGTGGGCCCCTCGACTTTCCCGACGCTCCAGCGCCGACAAAATTGTTGCTTCCGCGCACATAATGGACGCCTCCAGATCGAAGGCATGCACCAGGTCTTCACAGCCTTCTGAATCTAGCCGCACATCCAAATCCTTTGTGGTTTCCTTTAGCGCCACCAGTTTAGCCAGCCCTTCGTTCAGCTTTTCCTGATCTCGCACCACTCCGCAGTGCTCCCACATAATATTGCGCAGCTCGTGCTGCAACGGTCGAGCCATCTCGTCGCCCTTTTTGATAAAGCTGTCGATTTTGTTGTGGGCGGCTTGGATGGCATCTTGGGACCGCACCTGAGCTCCCAAGTGCTTGGAGCGATCGCTGGCCGCCAGCCCTGCCCGTTTCCCAAAAATCAAAATTTCTGCCAGGGAATTTCCCCCCAGCCGATTGGCTCCGTGGAGTCCGCCGGTTACCTCCCCCGCCGCATACAGTCCCTCAACGCCGGTCCAATGTTCATCGGGGCTCACCACCAATCCGCCCATTGAATAGTGGGACGTGGGGGCCACCTCCATCGGTTCTTTGGAAATATCCACCATTTGCGCATCGAGAAACTGGCGATAAATGCGGGGCAGCTTTTCCAAAATAAAATCCTTATCCCGATGGCTGATATCCAGATACACGCCACCATTTGCCGTGCCGCGCCCCTCCATAATTTCCGTGTAATTGGCGATCGCCACCCGATCCCGCGTGGATAATTCCTGGCGCTCCGGGTCGTAGTTTTTCATAAAGCGATCGCCGTTTCCATTAATTAATAATCCTCCTTCACCGCGCACCGCCTCAGTGACCAAGGTGCCAGCAATTTCCTCTGGCAGCACCATCCCCGTGGGGTGAAACTGCACCATTTCCATATCGGTCAGCTCACAACCTGCCTTTAGTCCTAAATAAAATCCATCGCCGGTATTTTCATTGCGTCGAGACGAACTTTTACGCCAAATCCGCGTATGCCCCCCCGCCGCCAACACCACCGCATCCGCTAAGTGCACTGTCCGTTCGCCGCTGTGGATATTAAAGGACATCGCTCCGAAGCAAGTGCGATCGCTAATCAGCAGCTCCGTCACGTACTGGGAATCGTGGATAGGAATTTTTAGCTCATCGGCTTTAGACAGCAGCGCCAAAAGGATAGAACGCCCTGTGTAATCGCCGGAATAGCAGGTGCGACGGTAGGTGTGAGCCCCAAAAAAGCGCTGGTCAATTTTGCCGTTGTCCAGCTTGGCAAAATTCGCCCCCCAGCCATCAATTTCCCTGACCAAATCCGGCGACTCCTTTGCCATCAACTCCACCACCCGCGGCTCAGCAATGCCGTAGCCTTCCAGGTACGTATCCGCAAAATGCTGCTGCCAAGAATCCGGGTCCAAATTCGCCAGAGCTGCGTTAATTCCCCCCGCCGCCAACACCGTGTGCACGTCTCCCCGACTGCGCTTCCCCAGCACCGTTACCGCTAGTCCTGACATCTTCGCCGCGATCGCCGCCCTTAACCCAGAGCCCCCGCTGCCAATCACCAAAACGTTCGAGATTTGAGTGGTATGTTCTCTCAACTGCATAGGTGCACCAGTCCCCTGTCGCAACAATCCAGCCCTATACTATTCCTCCTCACCCAAATAACCCACGATTTTACGACCTCTATCTTTTGGCTAATTTGAGATAATTAAAACGACTAATTTTAACGTCAAACAATTCGATTTCCATGAAATTAAAGTCTCGAATCGACAAGGATATTCAAATAGACCTAATGTTTCACAGAATCACTTTCCCTGTGGATAAAAAAGGAAAGATATTGATTCACCAATTTCGCATTGACACTCAAGCTGGTGCCGGAATGTTGTACATAAAGCCCAAAGAGAAACTACCTAGAGGAAAACTACCTTTTCTAGTGGTGGATGCTGAAGACACATACGGGGTGTTCCACTTCAATGGCGAAGCGGCAATGATAGAGATTAGTACGCTGGCACTGGAAGGTGCACCCAAGGATTTCTATCGTGAAAATCAGAAATGACTCAGCCTAAAACATAAAGAGTGTTTATTTTAGGCTGAGTTAGAACACCTATTATTCAATTGAGATTAGTTCGATAAGTCAAGAAGCAACGTTGCTGAACACGAAGGTAAGTCTCCTACAAAAAACTTGATTTCGTTTCCGGTAGATTAGCTATTCCATCAGCTACTTCAGCAACGCTACAGAAAATTAACGCAATGTTTTTTACTTACTGCGCTGGGAGGTTTTGGCTTGCTCCAGGGCGATATCCTTCACCGCCTGCAAGGACTTGGCATTTGCCGCTCCCTCGATCGCCTTCACCGCCAGATCCTGAACCTGTTTCAGCGCCGCCTGTAGCTGCTGATTGAGCTGCTCAATCTGGGCGTCTTCGTTCTCCAACACCGTTTGCAAAGACTCCACCTGTAGCTCGTAGCGCTGGGTTTCCCCTTCGATTTCCTTTGCTCGCAAGTCCGCCTTCACCTGCGCCTGTTTTTTGGCGATGCCACGCCCGGTTTCCTCGCCGCGCTTCTTCTCCGCCTTGAGCTTGTCCTCGTGCGCCTCCACCTTTTCCTTTAGCTCGCGATAATCCTTCTCCCGTTCCGCCAGCGCCTCCTCCCGCGTTTCCCAATCCCGCTCCCGCACTTCCCGCGCCTCATCTAGCTCGCGATATTGGGTCGCCCGCTCCGCATCGTACTGCTCCTTATCCAAACCGCGCTCCAGCTTGAGCTGATACAAATACTCCTCCGTCGATCGCTCACGGTTGGTCACATAATCGCGATCGCGCTCTGCCAACGTACGCCGATGCTCCTCCTGTTCTGTCTGCCAAGCCTTGCGCAACTCCGCTAGCTCCTCCTCCAGAGTTTCGCGCTCCTCCTCAAAGGTTTCCGCAAAGGCCTTGGCGCTGTCCTGATACTCCTGCACCAGTGATTCCAGGGTGTCATCCGTCATTTCTGTGAGTTCATGCAAATCCTCCAGCTGCTCACTTTCCTCGGACACCTCCCCCTGCAAATCTCGGAGCCCGATCGCATCACGGGTCAAGGTTTCAGAAAGCTGTCCAATGGTGCCGTTGGTGCGATTTTGCAGCCCCGTCAACTGCTCAATCATCGCCGCCACATCCAGCGCGTCGTCCAATGTGGTGGCAACACTCTTGGCGGTTGGCGCAACAGCTACAGCGGCTTTAGCGGGAGATTTTAGTGCTGTCTGTAAATCTCGCTTGGTCTGTTTTAATTCAGCTTCAACGGTGGCTTTTTCCTTTGCTAGCTGATTGTAGGCAGCCAGGATTTCAGCTTTGGTGTTGCGATCGCTGGGTTTCTTAGCCATGGGGAATCTGGCCGCGCCATAAACGCGGTTTTAAGGTGTGCGATGTCGAGATTTTTGTAACTTAAAAGTGATTGGGGTCGAGCTAATTAGCCACCCTGTTTGGCGAATGCCTGGGTTGCCAACTGTCTAGCCTGTTGGGTTGCTTCCTGTAGACGGTTGGTGATGGCGGTAATTTGCGCGGTTTGACGCTCGATATCCGTCTGTAGCGTGGAAATTTCCACCTCAAAGGTTTGCTGCGCCGCTTCCCAGGTTTTTTCCACCAGATCCGCCTTGACCTTGGCATCACGGTTCACCTCAGCGATCGCCTCATCCCGCGCCTTATTAAACGCCGCCTTTAGCTCCTCCTCGAAACCCGCCGCCTTCTCACGATTCTCATCCCATTCCGCTTGGTGATCGCTCAGAAACTGATCCCGCTCCGTCCAATCCTTGTCCTTCTCCCGCTGCATTGTGGCTAAGTCCGCCGTCTGGTCCCGCTGAGCCTGGGCAAACTTATCGGCAGCAATTTGACGCTGACGCGATCGCTCATAGTCAAAATTCGCCACTTCCTGCTGCTGTGCCGCTGTTCCCCGCTCCGACTCCTTCGCCACCCGCACATCAAAATCCGCCTGTTCCCGCTCCCAAGCCTTGCGCTTTTGGGTCATCTCCAGCTCCAGCGATCGCCGCGCATCGGATACGGTGTCATTCAACTCCCGCCGCCGCTCCTGCTGTTCCTGCCGCAGCAAATACAACGCATCCGCAACCGTGCGCACCTTGCGCAACTCCTCAAGCTGCTGCGCCTGAATCACTGTCGCCCGCTGCAAATCCCGCTGCTTATCTGCCTCAGCCTGCAAGCGGTCCGCCAGGCTAGTGACCGTATCACCAAACTCCAGCTGCAAATCCGCCAGCCCCCGCACAATCGCGTCTGGCGTATAGTCCGCGACGGTATCCAGCAGCCGCCCGTCTTCTTCCCGTTCGGCCTCCTCTTCTTTTGTGGTCACTTCATAGGCACGGCGCTTTTGTTCAATCAACACCGCCTGAAACGCGTGCATCAAACGAGCACGGGGATCCTTAGCGGCAACATCCGTCGTTTTGGTGCGGGCTTGAGTCATGACCGGCTCCCAAGAGTTATGAAATTGGCAAAAAATTAATGAGAAACCAAGGCTCACTAGTGGAGCCTTAGAGAACAAAAACGCAAGCTAGCGATCGCGAAAAATCAACCCAAAAATAACCTGCAAAGAAATGGCTGTTATCGTCTAATCGCAACGCTTTTAGTTTTCTGTTCTATATTCTAATTGTAGCAAATTCAAGACCAAAAAGGATGGATTTTTAGGGGGCTTGGAGATGATTTTTGGGGATATTTCGAGGGGGATTTCGGGGGCAAGCTATAGGGCGGTCTCGGGGCAAAGTTGGGGTGCCAGCCGGCGCAGAAATACGAGATAGTGTCACGGTCATGACGGTGCATTCTATGACCAGAAAGATCTGCATAATGTGAGGCGTTTTAGAGGTGCACTGGGAGATGAGTTTAGGAATGAATGCTGATATACCCAACGATGCTCGACTGTCCGCCAGGGTGCTGATATTTGATCGAGATGATCGAATCTTGCTGCTCCAGGGGCAAAGTTCCGACGGTCAAACTTTCTGGCTAATGCCCGGCGGCGGTTTGCAGGCGGGGGAGGGGTTTAATGATGCAGCAGCTCGCGAGGTTTTTGAGGAAACGGGGCTCCGCGTTGAAATAGGCCCCCACATATGGAATCGTCGACACCAGTTTCAATGGAAAGGTCGGCTGCACGATCAGTACGAGCAATATTTTGTGGGCGTAACCCGCGTTTCAAACGTCAATTTGCCCCCTAATCCAACGGAGTCCGATGATTACATCATTGGTTATCGGTGGTGGACGCTGGGGGAAATTGCAGGGTCCGCTGAAGAGTTTGTGCCGCGATCGCTAGCTCAGCTGCTCCCCCCAATCCTTCAAGGACACTATCCAACGGAGCCATTCAACTGTGGAGTCTGACATTGACATCGCTGGGCAGCGCAACATAATCGATGGCAGATAATTGAAGATGCATGGCGATCGCCACCATTGATAAAGCAGTGGTCCATGCAACCCCATCGTTTTCTCCCTGTGAGGAGGTGCATATGACCCAGGTTTCCGATGCTCCAAGCATTCAGCAAAGGATGTCTTTAATAAAAGGCTGGAAAACTGAGGTTATCATTCACGCCCCGCAGGAACTGGTGTGGAATCAGGTCACCGACTTTGAAGCTTATTCACAGTGGAACCCCTTTGTAATTGAGGCTCATGCCGAGTTTAAAGTTGGGGCAAAGATCCGGTTTCTCGAGGATCTCAAGCGGTTTGGTCAACATTGGATTAGCGCCCAGTTCCTATCCATTGATCCGCCCAATTCCTTTGTGTGGCAAGGTCATTTTGCTGCACCATTTCTCTTCACCGTTCGCCATCCGTTTCTGCTGGAAGCAATGGGCGATCGCCAGACCCGTTTCACCCAAATCCACGAAAATAGCGGGCTGCTTATTCCTTACCTAGCGTGGCGGGGAATCTATTGTGTCAGCCACCAAGGCTATCTCCACTACAACCAAGCGCTCAAGGAACGATGTGAGAGCATCGCTGCACAATTGTAAAAGCCCTCAAATGAAGATGGCTCAAAAAGAGTGGCTCAACGTAAGTTTTCATAGGCCCATAGAGCGGCTTGGGTGCGATCGCGAACCCCTAGCTGACAAAAAATATTGGTCATATGATTTTTCACCGTTCCTTCGGTTAGATGTAAAGCTGCGGCAATTTCCCGATTGCTATGTCCCTGTCCCAGCAGTCGTAGAATCTCTAGCTCGCGTGAATTAAAAATAGTCTGCCAATTTGTCTGAGCACTTTCGAGAGGGGATTTAACCTGGGAAAATACCTTGGGAGCAATGGTAGGACCGAGTTGGCTGTAGCCCTGTTGCACATTGCGAATGGCGATCGCCACCTGCTTAGCCGGCGTACTCTTAAGCAGATAACCTAGGGCTCCCACCTCCAAAGATTGGAATACATACTCGTCCTCATCAAACGTCGTCAACACCAGGATCCGAATCCAGGGGAAGCGAGCCTGAATCTCGCGAGTCGCCTCCACGCCATTGCATACGGGCATCCGCACATCCATCAAAATCACATCGGGCTGAAGCTTTTCCGCCAGCTTGATAGCCTCACGCCCATGGTTAGCCTCACCCACAACCTCTAAGTCTTTCTCCAGGACCAGCAAGGAAGCTAGCCCCTCGCGAAAAAGGGGTTGATCATCTACCAATAAAATCTGAATCATCGTGGAATCGTGACCTGAATAAGAGTTCCTTGGTCAGCGCCGCTATGAATCTGCATCTGCCCCTGCAAAAGCTGTACCCGCTCCTGCATACCCCGTAGCCCAAAACCTGAATCTGCTCCTTCTGTCTCAACAAAGCCCACCCCATCATCAGAGAGGGCGATGGATAAGCCCTCCGGTGTGCTTTGGGCCCACAGGTTCACGGTGGATGCTTGGCTATGTTTTCGAATATTGGTAAGCCCTTCTTTAACAATTAGGTAAAGCTGCTGGCTCACCTGTAGCGGAAGCTGAGGCAAGTTGATTCTGGCTTCAATTTGAAAAGTATGCCCCTGATTCATCTGCTCCACCAGTGAATCTAGAGCTGTGCTGAGGTCAAACTGCCCTTGTCGCATGGTTGCAACGGCTCGCCGTACTTCTTGAAGTGACTGGCTAGATAACTCTTTCGCTTGATGTACAGCCCGTAAGGCGCGCTCCGGGTTAGCCCCATGCAAAGTCTGAGCTAATTCGAGCTGTACATCAAGAGTTGTAAGGGTGTGCCCTAGAGAATCGTGAATATCTCGAGCAATACGGGTGCGTTCCAAATCTGCCGCTAACACTTCCACCTCCGCCGCCAGCGCTGATACCTGTTGGCGACTCTTGCGTTCCGACAGTAGGGTCAAACACAGCAAAATAATCAGCAGGCTGAAAGGAACGTAAATCACGATGCTATTGAAGATCGCATCAATAACCAGTAGCTGTGGAACATCCTGAATCGCCTGCATGCCGCGCTCGACCTCTTCCTTTAGCTCCCCAATGGGAGTGGAAAAATAGTGGGACAGTCGCCAAGCATAGCTACAATGCCACGCGATTCCCCCTAAGACAGCGGTGAGAATAGCATCTCGCCGCCGCAGCAGAAAGCAGCTTTTAAATAGGTACAGATAAAGAAGCGGATCGAGCCCCCAATTGCTGAACATGCGCGTCGGCAATAGGCAACCGATTTCAGCAAAGATGTAGATTCGCCGCTGCCACAGGGGGCGATCCACGGGAAAAATAAAACTCAAGATCCCTAGGAATCCCAACACCGCAAAGTTGAAATATTCACTGCCCCCCACATCGTAAGGAATGGATTCAGAGAGAATAGGAAATAGCACCCGCAGCGTGATCATGCCCAGAAAAGCCCACTCCACGTAGCGCAAGATTTTGGGAATAGAAGCAATTGTTTTGGGGACTTGGGGAATTGCCCGAGCTGTCATCACCTGTACCGCAGAGATTTTGATGCGTTGCTTCTTGATCTTATGAGACCTTTTAGCTAATCCCCATGACAAAAGTCATAGGTTTGAATGACATTTCGCTATGGAGTCTGACCGTGGCACCTTGCTAGGGTTGCATCACAACAACCTTCGCGGAATGCATACCCGTCATGAAGCAATTTCAACTAGGTGCCAGTCTGTTGCTGACGTCCATTAGCTGGATCGGGCTGGGATTGAATGGTTCTCGCTGCTCACTGATAGGCGCCCAAAGTCTCGCCGCTGAAGCACCGGTAGCCCAGAGTGCTTTGCCTCCCCTTATTGATCGGGAATTATTTTTTGGTGATCCTGAAATTGTTGGGGCGCAGCTCTCTCCAGATGGTCAGTTCCTTGCGTTTCGGAAATCCCTGAACGGCGTGATGAACGTTTGGGTCAAGGGTATTGACGAGCCAATGGCTGCCGCCCGTCCCGTCACTACCGATGTGGGGCGTTCGATTAGTATCTACTTCTGGAGCGCTGATGGGCGCTATATTCTCTACGCCCAAGATCAGGGAGGGAACGAAAATTTCCAGCTTTATGCAGTGGAGCCCGAATCCCTGGGCGAAACCGCACCCGCCCGCAATTTGACCCCGATTGAGGGGGTTTCGGCTCGGGTTTACGGAGTGCCGAAGCAGGCCCCCGATGAAATCATTATTGGCTTGAACGATCGCGACCCTCGCTTCCACGATGTGTATCAGCTGGATTTGACCACGGGAGAACGTACGCTTGTTTATAAGAATGACGACAACATTGCCGCTTGGATGACCGATGCCCAGGGCACGGTGCGGATAGCCTATCGCCAGACCCAGCAAGGCACTAATGAAACTTTGGTCGTTAACAACGGTACGCTGACGTCTATCTACACCTGTGAGGTTGAAGAAACCTGTCACCCCGTTCGCCTTCACCCCGACGGTGAACAGGTCTATCTCATCACTAACCGCGACCAAGACCTCATTCAGCTCGAGCTGCTTAACTTAACTACGGGGCAAAGCCAGTTAGTGGAAACTGACCCTGATAGTCAAGTGGACTTTGGCAGCGCCATATTTTCAGAAGCCACGGACGAGCTGATTGCGACTGCCTATGTGGGCGATCGCGTCCGAATTTATCCCCAAGACGATCAGTTTGCGGCCGATTTAGCATTTCTCCGGCGACAATTTCCCAATGATGATCTTTCTCTCACATCCCTTACCCGGAATGACCAGCTCGCTCTGATCGGCGTCCAAAGTGACGTCAACCCAGGGTCGATGTATCTGTTTGATCGCAGCACCCAAACCCTGGAAAAGCTTTACGACTATCGTCCCGCCCTCTCTGGCGCATCCTTAGCGACAATGGAGCCCGTGCGCTACACCGCCCGTGATGGACTGGAAATTCCGGCTTACCTCACCCTCCCCCCCGGCGTTGCTCCCGAAAACCTGCCCGTTGTTATCTTTCCCCATGGGGGACCGTGGGCTCGTGATCGCTGGGGCTATGACTCCATGGCTCAGTTTCTCGCGAATCGCGGCTACGCAGTATTTCAACCCAACTTTCGGGGATCTACAGGCTACGGTAAGCGCTTCCTAAACGCCGGTAATGGGGAGTGGGGCACGGGGGCGATGCAGCACGATATTACGGATGGGGTGCAGTATTTAATTGACGAAGGCATTGCCGATCCGGATCGCGTGGGCATTTTTGGCGGTTCCTATGGAGGATACGCCACCCTCGCTGGCTTAGCCTTTACCCCCGAACGGTACCAGGCTGGGGCATCCTTCGTGGGTCCCTCCAACCTAATTACGCTTCTGGAGTCCATCCCTCCCTACTGGGCTCCGCTTCGGGCCACGTTCAATCAACGGGTGGGCGATCCGGATAATCCTAGCGATCGCGTCCGGCTAGAGGCCCAGTCCCCCCTATTCTCCGCCGACCAAATTCAGGCTCCCCTCTTGGTAGTTCAGGGAGCCAACGACCCTCGGGTGAAACAGGCAGAGTCCGACCAGATTGTTGTTGCCCTGCGGGAACTTAATCGCCCCGTGGAATATTTAATTGCTCCTGACGAAGGACACGGCTTTGTCAAAGAAACGAATCTCTTAGCCACCATGGCGACCCTAGAGCGGTTCTTTTCGGAACATTTAGGCGGACGCTATCAGGCTGAAATATCCCCTGAAGTTAATGCCCAATTAGAGGCTTTAACAGTTGATGTGGATACGGTCACCGTAAACATAGCGGATGAACCGAGCATTGCCAATATCGACCCGGCTGTTTATGGGCGCTACACCGGTACCTATCAGCTTTTGCCGGGAATGCAGGTACAAATTCGGGTTGAAGATGAACAGCTCATTGCCCAAGCGGATGGGCAGAATGCTTTTATCCTTTATCCCACCTCCGAGACCGACTTCTTTACTAAAGTTGGCGATATTTCTGTCCAATTTAAGGTTTCGTCAGAGGGTACCGTCAGCGGTTTTACTCTCTATCAACTCGGTCAGGAGATTTTTGCGTCGAAGTTAGATTAGCGCCTCAATTCCCCGTCTACCAAGGGCAACCATCTATCAAGCCCTAGGTCTTAAACTTTGCGTCAGCTTATCTCCCAATCAGTTGGTACTCTCCCCCACCTGAGGTTTCTGATGCCAATTAGGGGATGACACGCCCTGATGACGCACCTCAGTGATGATCGCCCCTTTGCAACACGGGAGGCGATCGCCTCTCTACTCTCTTACCTCCAAAACTTTACCTATAGAGAGAATAATCCCATGGCTGTAATCGATCAGTTATTTGATGAAGCGTTTTACCTAGAAAGCTATCCCGATGTGGCTGTGGCAGTGGCTGCGGGGCAAATTCCCAGCGGGCGATCGCACTTCCTCCCCTCAGGACTCCAAGAGGGACGTACCCTGATCAGTCGGTTCTATCGAGATGATGTGGAAGCGCAATATTTGAGCGAAAACCCAGATGTGGCGGCTGTGGTGAGACCAGGGGGCTTAGCTTCGGGACTGCAGCATTATCTGGGAATCGGAGAATCGGAGGGGCAATCGCTGTTCTCCGACGGATTTGATGAGGAGTGGTATCGGCGACGTTACCCCGATGTGGCAGAAGCCATTTCTCTGGGCGTTTTCACCTCGGGGCTGGAGCACTACCTCGCCTTTGGGCGTGGGGAAATTCGGTCCGTATCTCCCCTGTTTGAACTAGATTATTTTAATACCTATCCCGATATTGAAGCGGCACGGGATGGGGGCGGCATTTATCTGTCAGCGGCAGATCATTATTCAGTTACGGGAAACTTTGAAGGACGTCAGGCTACCTTTGGCGGCACCAGCGGCGACGATACGGTGGTGGGAGGAGCGGCGATCGACACTCTAACAGGAGTGCAACTTGACGTAGCTGACGTCTGCCGCGTAGGCAGAATCCTCATAGAGGGACCATGCCGTGAGTACGATTCCATTGGCTTGAATGAGCAAGATGTTTTAATTGGTGGACCTGGACTGGACAGTTTTAGGCTTGGGATTTTCCTGCCTGTGCCAGACGGTCCCATTCCGTTTTACCAAGGCAACGGGGATGTGGATTTTGCCCGCATTGTTGATTTTGAGCCCGGGCGCGATTCTCTACTTTTGGCAACCCGCAAGGGGCCCGATACGGGCGAGCTTATCCTAGGCACAGAATTTGAGACCACGCCGGAGGGAATAAAGGTTTATGCCATAAACGATCTTAGCGACCCTGACATTTCTGGTTTCCCCCTTGGTCGGGACTTAATGGCCATTGTGGAAGGTATTACCAACCCAAACGACGTAATAAACAGCACCGTATTTCTGACAGGCGGAAGTCTCTGATGCCGATTAATAACGCACCTTAGTGACATTTAACGATTTGCCCCTTTGCAACCGCCGAGGGCGATCACCCTTTCCATCCCTCTCGCTGTCAAATCTTACCTGATAAGGAGAACAATCCCATGGCTGTAATCGATCAGTTATTTGACGAAGCATTTTACCTAGAAAGCTATCCCGATGTGGCTGCGGCAGTGGCTGCGGGGCAAATTCCCAACGGGCGATCACACTTTCTCCCCTCAGGAATCCGAGAGGGACGCACCCTGATCAGCCGGTTCTATCGAGGTGATGTGGAAGCCAGGTATTTGGCCGAAAACCCGGATGTGGCGGCCGTGGTGGCATCGGGAGGCTTAGCCTCTGGACTGCAACACTATCTGGGAATCGGAGAATTGGAGGGGCGATCGCTTTTTTCTAGTGGATTCGATGAGGAATGGTACCGGCGGCGTTACCCCGACGTGGCAGAAGCTATTTCTCAGGGCGTCTTCACCTCGGGGCTGGAGCACTACCTTGCCTTTGGACGCGGGGAAACTCGGTCCGTTTCCCCCTTGTTTGAACTGGATTATTTTGATACCTATCCCGACGTAAGAGCAGCACGGGATGCAGGCGGCATTTACCTGTCAGCGGCGGATCACTATTCAGTAACGGGAAATTTTGAAGGGCGTCAGGCTACCTTTAGCGGCACCAGCGGTGACGATACGGTGGTGGGCGGTGCTGCAATTGACACCCTCACCGGAGTGCAGCTTGATGTGGTCGAATCTTGTTTTATTGGCAGAGTTAGGGTGGACGGACCGTGCTTAGAGTACGACTCCTTTGGACTCAATGAGCAAGATGTTTTAATCGGTGGCGTTGGACTTGACAGTTTTAGGCTTGGAATTGCTCAGCCCATACCCCTAGGGTTCCAGTCGTTTTACCAAGGCAACGGGGATGTGGACTTTGCCCGCATCGTTAATTTTGAGCCCGGTCGCGACTCTCTAATCTTGGCAACCCGCAACGGCCCCGCTGATGCAATTGCCCAGGGCACAGAACTTGAGACCACCCCGGAGGGAATAAAGGTTTACGCCATAAACGATCCCAACGCCAACGTTCCTGGTTTTCCTCTTACTCGGGACTTAATTGCCATTGTGGATGGCATTACCAACCCCATCGACGTACTAAACAGCACCGTATTTCTGGCGCCCACTGACGTTTTTATAGGCTGAGCTAGGGCGCGTCATCAATTGCGGTGATTCAATTTTTGACAAGTTTATGGTGAAGTGGGCGCGAATGAATTTGCAGCGAACTCAAGTTAGGGGCAGCATCCTTGAGTACTATTTAGGACCAAAAGAAGACGCTGACACAATTGTTTTTGTGCACGGATTAGGTGCACATTTAAAGCAGTTTGCAAGGCAGTTTGATTACTTTGGTGATCGCTTCCAAATTCTTGCGCTCAACATGGTTGGGCACGGCGCTTCACAGTCCAAAGGTCCATTTGACTTGGCTTCCTGTGCGCAAAATATTATTGATTTACTGGATGCTCTCAATCTTGATAAGGTTCACTATGTTGGAAATTCCATGGGCGGCAATATAGGACTTGAACTCCTAACCTCCTATGAGCACCGCTTGCATTCCTTAACCACATTTGGAACCACTGGAGAACTGAATACATCCGTACCTGCCGCGATTTTTCTGCGTACAGTATACAGATTTTTACCCATAAGCTTGATTGCAAAATTAGCAAGTACTTCCGGGTGTAATAAAGACTCAAAACACATTATTAAAACGATGATGAGCCAGATGGATAGACAAACGATTTTGGCGAATATTTCAGTCTTGTCTAACTTCAACTATTTAGAGTCCATTAGAGTTAGCCAAGTACCTTTTTTATTGATAAAAGGAGAGTATGATCTAGAGATCAATGACTCGCTTCTAAGTACGCTTGACTTATTAGAGAAGCGAGGTAATGCAAACATCGTTAATCTCAAAGGTGTTGGTCACTTTTCAAATTTAGATGCGCCTGAGCAGTTTAGCGCCACACTCGCAGCTTTTTTAAAAACAGTGGTTGATACTCGCGAAGATCCATAGTTTATATATGCTTAAAAAATATGCTTAAAAAATCAAGTTGAGACTTCTTGCATGCAGTACTTAGCTTGGGTCTTCAGGCTTGATAGGGGTCGACGGTTTGGGGCATAGCTAGGCATGAAATATTCCAGAATTGTCAAACAATCAGTGCTCGTTATCCTCAGTGCGCTACTTGTTCTGTCTTTAGGCAATGCATCTTTTTTAGCGCCCTCCATTGGTTCTCAACCTGTTTTGGTAGCCCACCGCGGGTTAGCCCAAGACTTCGATCGCACAGGCTTAACGAACGACACCTGTACAGCGGCGCGGATGTTGCCGACGCCCCATGATTATCTGGAAAATACGATCGCCTCGATGCAGGCAGCGTTCGACTATGGAGCCGACTTCGTTGAACTTGATATTCACCCGACCACCGACGGACACTTCGCTGTTTTTCATGACTGGACGGTAGATTGCCGCACCGATGGCACTGGCATTACTCGGGAACATACGCTGGCAAGCTTGCAATCTTTAGATATTGGCTATGGCTATACCGCTGATGGGGGTAAAACTTATCCGTTTCGCGGGAAAGGAATCGGTTTAATACCATCGCTAGATAAGGTTTTAACTACGTTTCCAGATCACAATCTGATTATTAATATCAAAAGCAATGATCCCCAAGAAGGTGAGCTTTTGGCGGCACGCTTGGCGCAACTTTCTCCAGAACGCCAACAGCAAATTCTGGTTTATGGTGGCGATCGCCCCGTTAGTATTATTCGCGATCGTCTTCCCCTGATTAAAACACTGTGGATACGCCGCCTTAAACAATGCTTAATTCAATACGTTGCTCTTGGCTGGACGGGCTATATTCCTGCTGCCTGTGAACGAAGTATGTTGATGATTCCAATGAACTACACTCCTTGGTTGTGGGGGTGGCCCAATCGATTTCTTCAACGAATGATGGCGATCAATACCAATGTGTTTTTAATTGATGACTACGAGGGAGAAGGGTTTTCTCAGGGACTCGATGATCTTGAGAAAATTCAGGAGCTTCCCGAGGACTACTCAGGTGGTATTTGGACAGACAGAATTGATTTACTAGGACCAGTCATCAAAGGTAATACTACTGAATAGAAGGTTGACAGGACGATGGCACAGATAAAAATATTTGGACTAAAATCATCGCTAGATTCGCACAAGTTAGCTCTGTCAGATTCAATTCACAGTGCTGTTGTTGAAGCGTTTTCATATCCTATCGACAAGAAGTTCCATCGATTCCTGGCTTTAGACAAAAGTGATTTTATTTATCCTGAAAGTCGCAGTAAAAATTACACAATTATCGAAATATCAATATTCGAAGATCGTTCAATTCAAGCCAAAAAGCAGCTAATCAAGTTGATATTTGAAAATATCGAACGTGAAGTTGGAATCAAGCCGAAAGATGTAGAAATAACAATATTTGAGACCCCCAAAGGTAATTGGGGCATTCGGGGGAAGCCGGGTGATGAGCTGTTATTAGATTACAAAGTCAACGTGTAGATAGAAGGCTCAGGCGATCGCTGGCAGCGGCAAGCCATGCGGCGTGGGTGAAGCGTGGATATGCTGTTGTAAGGGGCAGTAAACAGCGTTGGACGTAGGGACTATGGATCCTGAGAATATTGGGAAGGCGTACGATCAAATTACCCACCTGTGGGAGCGCGAAGACTTCAACAGAAAAAATGGCATTGAACAGCACAAACGAGCCCTAACATTTGTCGAGAATAGGAACAAAGCCCTTGATGTGGGCTGCGGCTGTTCCGGGAGATTTATCGATCTGCTTCAGGCAGAAGGCTTTACCCCAGAGGGCGTGGATATTTCTCAAGAAATGGTGCGTCTCGCCAAAATCCGTCATCCACACATCGTCTTCCATCACCAAAACATCTGCGAATGGACCATCCCGGGGAAATACGACTTCATTACAGCCTGGGACAGCATTTGGCATATCCCCTTGGACCAACAGGAGAGTATCCTAACGAAACTGGTTGTCAGTCTTAATGTCGGCGGAGTGTTTATTTTCTCCTTCGGTGGCACCGAGGAACCGGGTGCCCACAGGGATAGCTGTATGGGGCCAGAAGTTTATTACTCAAGCTTGGGGACCAGCGGATTTCTCCAGTTACTTGTGAGCCTTGGTTGCCTTTGCAGACACCTTGAATACGACCAATATCCTGAACTTCATACGTACTTGGTTGTGCAGAAACTCTGATGCAATCCAAGGATTACTAACCTTTGGCATCTATACGTCAGTTCACTAAACCCGCATCATTATTGGCATTGCGCTTGAGCCACAGAATCGATAGGGCGGCGAGCAAACTGTAAAGGCCGAGCAGCCCTAAAATTGCCCAGTCTTCATACCACCAGTCCCACCCCAAACCTTCTCCTAGCCAGAAGGTTCCCAGGGACAATAGCAAGATGCCCGTGCTCAGCTTGAGCATTACATCAGGCACCTTAAGCAGGTAAGTGTGCAGAGCAAGGACCACCACGATGGATCCGATAAAGGTTAGGCTAATTGCACCCAAAATTTCGTACCAAGCATTGGAGGCAATTCCTAGTGTGATGGCAATTACAGCGAGTTCAAAGGCTTCCAGAGCCGCACTCTTTGCCATAACCACGAAATTGCCAACGCTAAACCCTTGCTGATCCATATCTAGCGAAATAGCTTCAGCCGCTAAGGGATCGCCATCCATCCAACCTGCGCGTCGTCCGCGGACTTGTCGTTTCACGGCTTTTTTTGCCCAGCCTCCACCAAACCAAACCAATACAGCACCCGTTACCATTTGTAGCCAGTGTAGGGGAATCATTTGAATATTTGTCCCAAGGGCAATTGCCGCGATCGCCACGATAGATATGCCAACAATGCAGCCCGCGATCGCCTCTCGTTTGTAGCCTGACCGGGCGATCGCATAGGCAATCACTACGATTTCTAAAAAATCAAGGCTAGCGCTGCCGCCAGCGGCGATCGCAACATTCCAGTTCATATCGGGACCGGGTAAGGATAACCATGTTGATTAGACAACACCCATTGGGAATTGTGCCGTGGATTCTTAATGTTTTAAGCTGCTTAGCCCTTTTTTAACGCCAGGGTCAGTCCATCGGAAATAGGCAACATACTGAGGTCAATGCGATCGTCTTTGTAGAGGAATTGGTTGAGTTCTCTTAGAGCTAATTTATAAAGTAAATCTTAATTAGCTAACCTGCGCATCATCAAGT
>CALGDE010000001.1 GCA_937883785.1 uncultured cyanobacterium | reverse complement strand
TTCTTTGCCATGTGCCTATTCTACAAATATGGGGGTCAAAAAACGGATTTAGTATGACTCATGTGAAGGGGAAGAGCAAAAGATTGAGGCATTACTGGCACGCTCCATCGTCAAACCTTGTGCTGTTCCAAGTCGGAGGGGATGCTGTTACATTCACTCAGGCTGTTGTATCACTACCTACGACGGGGTGAGGTGCCGATGCCAGTACGCGAGCTTTTTTACTGGCTCAATTCAGCCACGCTAGCGCCGTAACGATTTTGGTGCCATTTCCAGGCATGGGCAATGATGCTGTCGATATCGGCATACTTCGGTTGCCAGCCCAAAATATTAACGGCTCGCTCGGCGCTACCTACTAAAGTGGGCGCATCCCCCGGGCGGCGATCGCTCACCTTCACCGTAAAGTTTTTCCCGGTAATGTCCTTAGACGTTTCAATAATTTCCTTGACGGAAAACCCATTGCCATTGCCTAGATTAAACTTGGTGGACTCGCCCCCCTTCAGCAAATACTGAAGTCCCAGCACATGGGCGTCTGCCAAATCGCTCACGTGGATATAGTCCCGCACACAGGTACCGTCAGGCGTATCGTAGTCAGTGCCATAAATGCTAATAAAATCTCGCTTGCCCATCGCCGTTCGCAACACCAGCGGCACCAAGTGGGTCTCGTGTTCGCGATCTTCTCCTAGGCGCCCTTCAGGATCAGCACCAGCGGCGTTGAAATACCGGAAGCAAACGGAACGTACCCCATGGGCTACCTCAAAGTCGCCCAGAATCTGCTCCACCATTAACTTGCTGGTGCCATAGGGACTCATCGGATTTTGGGGATGATCATCAGGGATTGGCAATGTCTCGGGCACGCCGTAGGTGGCGCAGGTGGACGAGAAAATAAACTTATCAATGCCCGCAGCAACGGCAGCTTCCAGTAAGGTCAAGGTGCCGAAAACATTGTTTTGATAGTACTTCCCAGGATTCTGCACCGACTCCCCCACCTCGATATAGGCGGCAAAATGCATAATCCCATCAATTTTTCGCTCCCGAAAAAGCTGGTCAAGGAGGGGGCGATCGCTAATATCACCCTTGATTAGCTCCACCTTAAGCACCGAATCCACCAAATCTTGGTGCCCGCAGCTTAAATTATCCAAAATCACCACGTCATAGCCCGCCTGTTTTAGCGCCAGCACCGCGTGGGAACCGATATAACCCGCACCCCCCGTCACCAAAATCGTTCCCTGCGCCGCTGTTTTATTGCTATCCACGTATTCGAATCCTGGCTACTCGTTATTTCCTAGTGGTTACGGTACCGAAGCCGTCGTAAGGTGCCCGTTAAAAGGCACATCAATTACGACGCAAATAGTTCATGCTCCCCGACCCATGTCCCTGGTTCATGCCTTTAGTTCATACCCTCAAGATTTACCGTCAGATTTGCCTTTTACTAAGGCGGTGATATATCCCAACTGGCTGTAGGCGTAAACCAGATTATCAAAACACATTGGCAAATTGTTAATGTACTTGACGCACTTCGCCAGTCCCCGCAGCAACCCTTCTGTCCCCCGCAGCATACGACCGGAGGGCATATCTCCGCACAACTCTTCTCGGTGGTACTCACTAACCCCTTGCCACCAGCCACGACTCATAAACCAACGCTTGCGCACCCGCTCCGGTGCTACCTGATGATCCACAATCGCCGCAGGCACGTAAGCCACTTTCCAGCCCGCTTCCAGCACTCGCTGGGTCATATACAGCTCTTCATTGGACAACAGGTTTTTGCCGGTGCGCCCTAGGGATGCATCAAAGCCATTTAACGCCTCCCACACCTCCCGCCGCATGGAGTAATTAACTCCACGGGGAGTCATACCAGGGTTAGTGATAAACGTAATATCCGATCCCAAATCGTAGGCGCCTAGGTGACCGGCTAAATTTTGTGATAGCCAGCGCGGATGGGAATATCCCCTGGGCCACAACAGGTCAACGCGACCACCAGCCACACCGATTTTAAGGTCGTTTTCATACACTGCCCACAGTTCCTTTAGCCAGGTTTTTGAGGCGATCGCATCGTCATCCATATAGGCAATAACCGGCGAACGGGTCACCTCGAACCCACAGTTGCGGGCGTGGCTTAACCCCTGGCGGGACTCGTACACGTAGCGAATGCGGCGATCGCCCAAGTAAGGTTCCACCACCTGCTTAGTGTTATCCGTGGACGCATTGTCCACCACCACCGCCTCAAAATCATCAAACTCTTGCACCAGCAAACTTTCAATGGCTGCTCCCAGGTACTCGGCACGGTTGTAAGTGCAAATAACAACGGAGATTTTGTGGGCGATCGGCTCAGACATATCTCAATTTTGGGCTCGTTTTGGGCTCATTCTGGACTTAAGAAATATAGATTCAGCGCTATATGAACCTAACGGGCTGATCAAAAACACGGCGACGTGACGGTCCTTTTGCCGATAAGCTTTCTGCGCCCTCACTGAAACTAATTGGTGCCATGATGTGCCAAACGTTACCAGTCCCCTGATGTTGTTTTCGGCACTGCCTCCTGGCATTGTTATAGCCTAATCCTCAGTCTGCAGAGGCTTAAATCAGGAATATCCTTAGGGGCACCAGTTAAAATAGTCGCCAACTTAAGGCAACCAGCGAGGCTGAGTGCCCGTAATGGGCAGCGCTTCGGGATCATTGGGCACCCATTTCCGGTCCTTTGAAGGGAGAGTGTCGAGCAACCAAAGTTGGCTCACCGTAGCCTCATCTTCAAGGGCTCCTCCTGACAATGCACTTCTATCTTGCCCAGTTTCACGTTGTTCCGTAGCCCCATCTTGAGAGTCCTTATCTCCAGTGGCGTTAGCCTCCTGGATCACCACTGGGCGGGAGAAGAGCAACGATCGCCCATCGGGCGCTAAATCTATTTGAATATCTTGACTATTAGGCAGCAGCAGCAGGGGGCGACTTTCCTCCGTCTCCAAGTCAAAAACGGCAATGTAGGGCTGCTCTT
Source organism: uncultured cyanobacterium (assembly GCA_937883785.1). Taxonomy (GTDB): domain Bacteria; phylum Cyanobacteriota; class Cyanobacteriia; order CACIAM-69d; family CACIAM-69d; genus CALGDE01. Next base: position 12,049 of record CALGDE010000001.1, on the reverse strand, counting down.
GATAATTCTCCGCCCCCGGATCCCCCACAATTTCCGCTAATAAACAATACAGCCACTGACCATTGGGGGAAAATTCAGCGCTACGAATAGAGCCGTTGATATTGCCCAGTTCCACCTCTTGACCGTTATTGCGGGCAATGTACAGCGATCGCGTGTAATCTTCGTTGAATTTCACCAAGGCTGCCGCGGTGCCATCGGAGGAAAAATTCAGCAGCTCGCCAAATTTAGGCAAAAAGTCCAGCGGCTCAATTTTGCGCCGAAACGTACTACGAAGGGCGCTGACACCGGCGGAAGAATCGGGCAAGGGCAAAATCGCTAGTCCTTCCCCCTGGGTCATGGCTAGGGACTGGCTATCGGGGGCAATTAAGAACTCTCCCCCTTGCTCAGTGGGCACCTGTTCCGGCGTTCCTTCATTAACCACCACCCACAGCCCGAACTCATCGGGGCGCTCCCGATCCACCCGCTGCACCACAATGGTTTGACCGTTAGGGGCAAGATCAAACTTAAGGTTTTGGTACTTTTCCGCATCCAGCACCAAAGTTAGTTCTCCCGCCGCCTGCGGACCTGGATTAAACAGTTTCCCAAACCACTTTTGCACCGCCTCCAGAACATTGGCACTGCCATTGGGCGACTCCCCCAGTCCGGTGGTCACTGTATATAGCTGCTGCTCTGAAATATTGGCTCCGATATCTTCATCACTATCGACAAGGGCTGGGTCTGGCGCCAGACTGGCTCCAAATAAAATGCGATCGCGCTCCGGAAACGGCAAAAAATCAGTCACCCGTAGGTCTGGCGGCGTCAGCAACGTTTTCACCTGCTGGGTCACGTTATACAGCACCAAGCGATCGCGCTCCCCCTCATCCACGCCGATGTAGGCTAGCACTTCATCCCGCCCGGCAAAGGTGCCTCGAAACGGATCAAAGTCCTGCACGTCCTTGCTAAGACCAATGGGCAAAGTTTTCGCCCCATCCAACTGCACTGAAAACGTCTTTCCGTAGTGAACCGGCTCGTCGAGGGTATAAGCCATCCGTGCCCCAGACCAGCTAAAGCGCCCCGGCAACGGCGGATTCACCGTTAAATTCTCTTCAACGCTATCCCGATCCACCGGTCGGTTAAAAGTCAAAATAAACGCCCGATCCGGAGCTGCCAAGGTGCGGTTTTCCCAGGAAAATGATCGCACCTGAGCCGACGAATTATCCCCTAACAGCAGCAATAGGGCGATCGCCACCGACACCACCGCCAAAACCATCCACGCCGCCCGTTCTACAGACGACGTCCCTAGACTTCTATCTCGAAGCCTAGATGCCAATCCCTTATTAATGTTCTTATTAATACTCAATGACGTTTAAGTAATGACGCTTAAATACTGGTTAGCACTAGGGGCTGTGCTCAGTTATACATCAAACCCAATAATAACGAGGGTTACAGCCCCCAGCCTGTTTCATTTGAGAGGGGCTGTACTCCCCACGGTGTGAAGCTTCTGGCGCCTAACTGATCACATACCCTAGCTAATTAATATTCGTAAGGGTTAGCCGGAGCTTCAATGGGACGCACCTGGGTTGCTTTAACGGCCAACCGACGATCACGACCAATTTTCGCCGTTTGGGCTGTTCCCGTTGTCAATAGCCATGTATCTGCCTCATAGGACTTAGGACGGTTTCCCGGTAGCTGTACCGGTAACACCAGAGGATAGGCATCAGCGGCACAACAAGTAATGGTAAACCGCGCTAGCCAAATATATCCAGGGGGCAACCCATCGCCGGGAGTGGCGGGAAGTACAAAGCCGCTTATCTCCATAGCTTGCCCTTCGTAGGCGGTGGGCTCAGGATACACATTAAGCAACCGCACCCACTCCACCAGGGATCGCTCCGCTGGGTCGCGATTTGCGCGAAAAGATTGAGGATTGGACCGGGTTACCGTTACCGACGCACTGGTTTGCTGCTGCATTGCCTTAGCGCTAGCCAATGGCTTTGGGGCAATTAATAATCCCAAAATCGCCGCCGCCAGTAAAATTCCCGAGGTCAACGTGGGGGGCAATACCGTTAAGTGTTCTTCATCTCCTGTGCGTTTGGGCGATCGCCCGCGAACAATTTTAATCCCAGCAAAGGTACTCGCTATCAGCAGCAACATCCCCGCCGCCACAATTAGCCCGTTATAAAGGGGATGTACCAGCAGCGCTAGCTGTCCCGTGCGCCAGTAGGTTAATAATAGTGCGCCCCATGAACCAATGGCTGCCACATCTAGCCAGGAGCGCCAAGGAAACAATCGAGATCGCGGTGAAGGAACTAGCAAAATCAGTGCCGATTCTAAAGCTATAAATATCCGCTGAAAAGCTTTTAGTGAAAGAGTTGGAAAGAAGCGAGCATCTAAGAGATCGGCTTCCAAGCAGTCAGCTCACTGCCTTGTTTAACATCGCCAGCAACACAGCCTGCTGAAAAAGCCGAATCAAGGTTCTTAACTTTAAGAATACTGCGGATAATTATAAACAATCGCGCGCCCCGCGGTTCTAGCCCCCAGAAAGTGCAGCAACCGCCGCCAACCACTTTCCTTAAAGTGTTAAGGCACCTAAAGTGCCATTGACATCGCGATCGCCGATGCCATGATGGAACTGAAATTTTTTCGCTGTTAGTTTTCTAACTCTATTTTCGTCTTCGGTTTATTTGATTGATCTGTCTCTGTAGTCGCGCTCTGTAATCGTGCGTCTTCATTAATTAGCGGATCCAATTTCAAGGGGTAGTTTCGAAGGGCAATTTCAAAGGGCGACAACCACAGCCTTTCTTGCCTTCAACCTTTAAAAACCGATGAACGATCCCCTTGACGCTTTAGCCCAATAATTTTGCATAACAACCCCGTCTATGGCTCCAGTCGGTACAACCTCTAGCGCCCCCATTTTGATTGTCGAAACTGACGAAATGCTGGGCAATCAAATTGCCAATGATCTCCAAGGCGCAGGCTACACCACCGTTACCGTTCGAGAAGCCGCCGCTGCCTTGCAGCATCTCAGCCAATCTCCCGTTTCCTTGGTTTTGGCGGATCGTATGCTGGCAGGACAGTCGGGGCTGTGGATGTGCCGTCAACTGCGGGAGCAGGGACACACCGTCGCCGTGTTGCTAATGATGGCGCGGGATGAGCTGGAGGATCGCATCGCCTGTTTAGAAGCTGGGGCCGATGACTACCTGCTCAAACCCTATCGCCCCGACACTTTTTTGCGGTTTATTTCCGTTTACCTACGCCCCAGCGAAAGTTCCAAGCCCCATCTGCGCTTTGCCGACCTCACCCTAGACCTAGGACAGCGTCTCGCCGTGCGCGAACAGCAGCCGATCTCCCTCACCATGAAAGAGTTTGAGCTACTGAAATACCTTATGGAACATCCTGGGGAGGTGCTATCGCGGGAGCAAATTTTGGAAAATGTGTGGGGCTACAACTTTATGGGCGAATCCAACGTCATTGAAGTTTACGTACGTTATTTGCGCCTAAAGCTAGAAGATGGCGATCGCAAACGAATTATTCAAACGGTGCGGGGAATTGGCTATGTACTTCGGGAGCCCTAGGGCCGGGATGCTGGGCGTGCTGGGGATAGCGCTACTGGTGGGAAATTGCGCGTGGGCGGTAGATATGGATCAGAACTCATCGATTTCGGCAGAATCCCTCGCCAAAGGTTCAGCGGAAAATAGTTGCCCCCAATACGGCGAAATTACCGGTAAAGTCACTTTTTTTCCTGGCGGTAGCGTGTCAGACGCGGATATCGATGCGGATATTCATGCAAATATCAATCTAGAAATTGCTGAAACGCCGGGTCAACAGCGATGTGGGCTTATGTTTCGCGATCGCCTCCCCGATGACCGTGGCATGGGCTTCCCTTTCGACCCGCCCGACCAGGTTAGCTTCTGGATGAAAAATGTCCCCGTAGCCCTGGATATGGTGTTCGTGGAACTTATCCCCGATGGCCGATCTAACAACTCAGCACCACTCTCCCAAGGAAGCTATCAGGTTCTAGATATCATTACCGCCCCCCCTTGCATCAATGATCCCTGCCCCACTTACGGACCAAAAGGCGAAGTGGCTTGGGTTATTGAGCTCGCGGAGGGGCGGGCAGAGGCAATGGGTCTACAAAAGGGCGATCGCCTGCGTATTCAGCGACTGCAACCTGAGCAGAGTCAGCAAGACTGACCAAACTCAACGTTTAGTGGCGCTGCTGAGTATTTTCAGCAATACGATTTGCCAACTCTTTTTCCACGTCGGACACTTCGCGCCAGAAGTTACAGGAGCGTCGGGCACTGACGGCTTCCTGCCACAGCAGGGTCATCATCGCTGCCACCTCCGGGCGATCGCCAGCCACCCGGTCACGTACCGCCTCAAACTCCGCTAAACCATCGTCCACATGGGTTTTATCGCCAGCCGCCTGAAGGGACTCTCGCACTTGACCCAGTAGGTCATCCAAACCATCAACGGACGGAAAAACAGGTGCAGGGGCAGTTTGAACCATAATCGCACTCCAAAAAATCAACTGGAAACTAACAATGCTCGGCGGTTTACGTATCTGGGCTGACTCTCAACAACCACCCTAGAGGCGGCTATCATTTAAACCTCAAAGCCTTTGACTACGAGGATTTCAGCCCCTAGATGGTCTTGCTTTAAAAGGGCATAACTTCCCACTATGTGAGGCTTCTGGCGCTTAATAGATGACACACCCCAGCTAAACCACCTTTACGAAAACAATTTTCGCGAAACCCGCCTCTGTGGAAACACCATCTTTCACGACCATCACCGAAATCAGAGCCATGAAGTACCACATTTATTTATTAGACCTATAAGTAAAACCATAGGTAAAGTGAGTAACTAATAAGCAGCGGATAAAAAGAATTAAACACGAGTTAACTTCAGTCACAAGCACCATTTAAAAATGCAATACAACTTAGTCATTTTGAAAATTTATCGTTATCACTTCACCGATAAACTCGCATAATTGTTGAAGGAAATCTAAAATCCCCTAGTGGTTGATTGACCGCGCCAAACGTAGAGCCATATCCCTGGCGAAAACGGCGCATTAAAGCGAGTCCCTGGTGGCGATCGCTGCTCTAATCACAATTCTTTTACCTTTACTGAGAAACACCCAATTTGCAGCTATGGGCAAACCACGCGTACTTTCCGGCGTCCAGCCAACGGGTAATCTTCATTTGGGAAATTATCTAGGTGCCATTCGCAATTGGGTTGACAGCCAGTACGATTCAGAAAATTTCTTTTGCGTGGTGGATCTACACGCCGTTACGGTGCCCCACGATCCTACGGTGTTGGCAGAGAACACTCGGGCGATCGCCGCTTTGTACCTGGCGTGTGGCATTGATCTATCCTGCTCCACCATTTTTGTACAGTCTCAAATTAGCGCCCACGCTGAATTGGCTTGGCTGCTGAACTGCGTTACCCCCCTGAACTGGCTAGAGCGCATGATTCAGTTCAAGGAGAAGGCAGTGAAACAGGGGGAAAACGTTAGCGTTGGTTTGCTAGATTACCCAGTGCTGATGGCAGCAGATATTTTGCTGTACGACGCCGATCGCGTGCCTGTGGGGGAAGACCAAAAGCAGCACCTGGAATTAACCCGCGATATTGCCTTGCGGGTCAATCATCAGTTTGGCACTGAAGACAAAGTAATTCTCAAGGTGCCCGACCCAGCAATTCGTAAAGCTGGGGCGCGGGTGATGAGTCTGACCGACGGCACCAAGAAAATGTCCAAGTCAGATCCATCGGAAATGAGTCGTATTGCGATTTTGGACTCCCCCGACGAAATCAGAAAGAAAATTAAGCGCTGTAAAACGGACCCGGTGCGGGGGCTGGAGTTTGACAATCCTGAGCGCCCCGAATGCAGCAACTTGTTGGGGCTATATCAGGTGCTGTCTAACCAAACCCAAGAAGCTGTTGCCGCCGAGTGTGCGGAAATGGGCTGGGGGCAATTCAAACCCCTGTTGACTGATACAGCGATCGCCGCCCTAGAGCCTATTCAGAAAAAGTACCGAGAAATTCTCGACGACCCAGGCTATTTGGACACAGTGCTTAAGGATGGACAGGCTAAAGCTAACGAAGTAGCTCAGGCAACCCTCAACCGAGTGAAGGCCGCCATGGGCTTTTCTCTCCCAGGCGTTTAGCATCTCAGGCAATAATCAATGAAATAAGAAGAAGCCTGCCCAGTTAAGCTCAAATTGTGTAGCTGCAAACATCAATTCGACGGCACAAAATCAGCTCAAATCTGCTTTTCCCTTATCAAAGGGGGACTGAAGAGAGATCCTTTCCTTCCACCCCGTTACCAAGACCTCCCGCTACCGGCCTAAGCGTTAGAGGATTCCCCGCTCCCCTTTGTAACGGGGGCTTTTCGTTGCACTGATGTTATGGGGGTTCCAGCAGCCCCTAGGGCATGTCCTCAATCAAGTGCCTCAAGCCGCAATGGGCAAGCTTCTCTCGCACTTAGCTGATAACTAAGGACTGCCCTAGCCCTGCCTATTCACTCGCCTCACCGCCGTCAGCTTTTCCCTCCGCCTTTTGCTCTTCCTCTAGCTGGGCTAAACGCTTCTTAAAGGACTCCCGCTCCGGATCAATTTCCAGACCTTTTTCGTAAGCAGTACGGGCCTCATCAAACTTTTTCTGGCGACGTAAAGCGTCACCGCGACGCCCCCATAGGTTGTCATCCTGGTCATCAATTGCCAGCCCTTTATCTAGCGCCACCAGCGCCGCACCGTACTGCTTAAGCCCAATAAGAGCTTCCCCCTGGCGCAGCAGTAGGCGAGCATTCTCTGGCTCAATGCTCAGAGCCTTAACCAGGCTCAGGTCTGCTTGCTCATACTGTTTGAGCCGCAATAACGCCTCCCCGTGACGCTGTAGGGTTCTGACGTTGTCCGGGTTAATTGCCAACGCCTTTTCATAGCTGTTAACCGCTTCTTCGTACTTATCTGTTCTCGCAAGAGCTTCCCCATGCCGTAGCCAGGATGTGCCATCCTTCGGGTCAATCTCCACTGCCTTAGCAAAAGCATCTACCGCCTTCTCCGGCTCCTCTGCTTTCATCAACGCCTGACCATAACGCTTCCAAGCATTGGCCCGCTTCGGCTGAAATTCCGTCGCCTTTCCATGGGCTTCGGCCGACTCGGTAAATTTCTCCGTTAGATACAGTGCGCGCCCTTTAGCAAACCAAATGGACCCCACATCGCTTTTAGTGGCAATTCCCTGTTCTGCCAGCTCTAGCGCCTCCTCAGTGCGTCCCAACTCTGCCAGCGCCTCAGCCCGTTTACCCACCGCATTAATGTCTTTAGGATTAGACGGATCTGCCCCCTCTGTTTCCTGCAAAATCCCTTCAAAACGCTCCTTACGCTCTGGCGATATTTCCACTGCGGCCGACTCATCGCCTCCGCCTAAACCAGGAATATCTGCGCCCTCACAGGCGGCAACGCCAACGGTCAACCCAGCAATCAAGAGGGGCTTGATAATAGCCTTAGCTAGGGGGGCGACACTCCTTAGATTCATACCTCAGTACCTGTGGACGAAACGTCTAGTGGAAAAAAACAAAGCCTGCTTATTAACTTGCCCGTCACTTGCCCGTTACTTATCCATTGACTAGGAAAAGGAACTAACAAAAGCCTCTGTGGCAAATAGCTTCTTATTGATAGCTTACCCAAAGCAATAAATAAGCAACAAAGATTAGAGCTCTGTTATCTATTCAGCTTTCCAGTTTTAACCCCGGATATTTTGCGGCAACTTGACAGACAAAATCCTTCACAGGTGTGGAACAGAACCACAAAGAACAGAGCAATAAAAAAGAGCCGTCCGTAAACGACCCTTTTAAAACCTCTTTCATCTGAAGCAGCCGAACGTCAGAAAAATTCGGCTGGCTTCAAATCAATTTCAAAAGATACAAGCTAAAGCTTATTTCGCAGCCTCAACTACCTTTGCAAAGGTTTCTGGATCCAGAACTGCCAACTGGGCTAGCATCTTACGATTTAAGCCGATTTCTGCTTTTTTCAAACCGCCGATCAACTTACTGTAGCTAACGCCATTTAGACGAGCAGCAGCATTAATACGAGCAATCCACAACCGGCGGAAATCGCGCTTACGACGGCGGCGATCGCGATAGGCATTACGCAGTGCCTTCATCACCTGCTGATTCGCCGTGCGAAACAGCTTGGAGTGGGAGCCACGATAGCCTTTGGCCATCTTCAAAATCTTTTTGCGGCGTTTGCGGGCCACATTACCGCGCTTAACTCTTGCCATGGGTCAGGGAAATTAACTTACCAACTTAAAAAATCAAAACTGGAACAGCGTGAAACTGAGCCAGAAAAACTGGCGAAATAAGGCGTGGAAAGTGAAAGCGGGAAGGAAACGCTCGAAGCCAGATTAGTACTTATTGTCGAAGCCCTCGCCAATCTCAAAGAGTCAATGGCAAAGAATCAAAACTAAGCCCTTAAAATCCATGCCCGGCTTCGTAGAATTCTTCCAGGCTCTTGCCTAATTTCAACCAACTACTCATCTTCTAGCCTTACTCAGTCACTGATTTAGTGACTACTTCAGATAAGGCATCATCAACCGTACGTTTTCAGCCTCAACCTCGCTAACAGCAGCAGCTTTAGACAGGCGGCGCTTACGGGTGGTGGATTTGTGCTCTAGAAGGTGATTGCGGAAGGCTTTGCGACGCATAATTTTTCCGCTGCCAGTGGTGCGGAAACGCTTTGCCGCAGATTTGCGGGTCTTGAGCTTGGGCATGGATCTAACCTTAAGTCTTTGCAATTTTGCACGCTGCTTCCAAAACGGCTCGGAATGAATTCATTCTTTGCGTCTTGGCATAGACGCGCATAATAGCAAACTGTGTCGTCTGTAGCAATTCGAGCTCCATTAGCAGCAGCCACCTTTAATTAGCTTAGCCCTTAGCTTTTGCCGTTTTTCTTGGCCGCCAACAGCCCGATCAGCCCTAACCCAGCGATCGCCGCCGTTCCAAGGGCATAACCTAACGAAGAAGCAGGGGATCCTTCCTGGGTGGAACTTGCCGGTGCACTCGATGCTGCTTCTATAACAGGGGACTCCGTGGCGGCAGGACTAGGGGCGATCGCTGCCCCCGTGCCACCTTTCACAATCGCCTCATGATCAATAGAAAATGCGCCAAAATCTCCGTCTGTTTTGGGCGCACAGCCAAAGGTCAAACCATAGGTACCCGGCTCAGGGAAGGTTAAATTCGCGCCAGGAATGCTCTGATAGCGTTCAGCATCGATGGGCACCACTTCCGGTGCTAATAGTGGACTACTCCCTGGCTGATAAGGCTGTTTACGCACCTCTAAAGTGCAGTTGGCGGAACTAAGGGGCACCACCTCTCCCCCTTGACGAGTCAGCAAAAACCACACCCGTGTCGGCTCTCCTGCGGCAGGTTGGTGCTCTGGCTCCACGTGCACGGTCACAGCAATATCGCCGATCACTTTTGTGGTGTGGGACGAGGCTGTGATGGGGAATGCGGAGACAATCCCCATTGAAAGCGACAGAAGATATAGCCGAGAGAGTGTCTGCCTTAGAAGCTTTTCCATGGTTTTAAGAGATAACAAGAACCTAACGAATTCAGATATTTTTTAAATATTTCTCTGAATGAAAACCGCTTAAATACTGATTCAATGACTCACTTTTAATCGATTGACGCTAATGATTTAATCGTCCCACAAACGACGTCCAAAAGTTTCGCCAAAGCGACTATGGGCATCTCGCAACATACTTGGAATATCTGCCTTTTCAGGGAATTTGGAAACGCAATTACCACAGCTATTGCAGCGATCGCCTCGCCGCCCGGGAAACCAATGCCCAGCATTTTCTAGCATGCCGTAACGGTATTTGGCGTAGTCTTCCATTCCATAAGTGTCGGCTAAATTTTTAAGCCTCAGAATCTCAGGAATAGCCACATCTTCAGGGCAAGGCAAACAATCATAATATTGGACATACTGTTCGCTGGGGGAAATTTTCAAAGCTTCCTGATCAAGGGCGTCTAAAACTTTTCTCTCCTGGAAATTAAGCGATTTACCATCGTCAATATTTGCCACCATCGCCAATTCCGAAGGCTTCGAAGATCCCACGCTTAAGGTAGTAATGCGAGGGTCTGCGAGCAAAAACCGATATCCCCACTCTAACGGCGTTAAGGGGTGACACAGCTCCATTAGCTTCGGTGGTGGTGCATAAAGTTGCCCCCCTTTATCAGCAGGCGAAATAATAAAAACACCCATATCTTTTTCGTCCGCCAGGGCGATCGCCGGCTCATTCCGCTGTAAGAAATAGCCGTAGTGTAGATTCACAAATTCAAAGCGATCGCTATTAATCACCTCTAGCAACAGCTCTAAACTGCCGTGAGAAGAAAATCCTAAATGGTTAATTCTCCCATCAGCAATTGCTTGATCAATACCCGCCATTCCCGCCGCTGCTGAATCGTCCAAAACCCATTCTAAATGCTCCCACGTATTCACCCCGTGAATCGCCAGCATATCCAAGTAATTTGTGTTCAGTCGCTCTAAAGATTCATCAATCCATTGATCAATATCTTTAGCATTTCCCTTGGGCAAAAGCTTTGTGGTTAGGTGTAAATCTTCGCGCTTAATTCCCCCCTGAAATGCCTGCCCTAAATAGGATTCACTATTGCCATAGCTACGGGCAGTTTCAACATGGTTAATGCCCACTGCGATCGCCTTCTCCAAGGTAGAAAACATCCTATCCGGCGACGATAAACAGCGCATTGTTCCCAGGGAAAATGCCGAAATACTAAGCCCAGTGCGTCCAAATCGTCGATAGTCCACCGCCTTTAACTCGCCCGCCTATTCCTGCGCTTCCAAGTTTTTCAGGTACAAATGCTGAATTTTTTCGTAATACTCACTGCGCTGGTCATACAAACGCTTTAAAGGACGCGGCTCGCACTGATTTAAACAATAAGCTCCAATCAGCGGTAGAGCGATCGTGCTATCCGTGTAGCAAACCACCGTATCTGCCAGCGCATCGGGGTCCACCTTGCCCCAGCTCACCGCCTCGCTGGGAATCGCCCCCGACAGCCCCCCCGTATCCGGCCGCGCATCGGTCACCTGCACAAAATAATCGTGCCCCTGCTCCTCCAATCCCAACACCTCATGGAGCTGGGGCTGGGTTTGCAACAGAAAATTTTTCGGACTGCCGCCGCCGATCATAATTGCCGCGCTTTTACCCTCGCCGTCCTCCCCCCGAGCAAAGTAGGCGATCGCCGCTGTCTCATTCACATCCACCGATGGGTCAATAACCAGCTTTGCCCCTTCCAGCGCCACCGCCGCCACATTCATGCCAATGGAACTATCCCCTGGAGATGACGTATAAACCGGCACTCCACATTCATATGCCGTTGCCATCAAGCAGGAATGTTCTGCCCCCCGCTGCCGCTCAAATTCACTGATATATTTGCCCAGCAAATGATGAAACTCTGCTGTTCCCATGGTCTTTTGAAACGACTCAGCTTTCAGGGTTTTTCGGATAAATGCGTCCGTATCCAGCAAAACGTCGTAGTTAAAGATAATGTCATAGATACGAATGGTGTCTTCCTTTCGCAACGCCACATCATCTAAAAAAGGCGTGCTAGAGAACAGATCCATCCCCAGTCCATAATGGAGATCGTGGTATAAGTTAGCACCTGTACTGATAACGTAATCGATAAATCCAGCTCGCATCAGCGGCGCCAATACCGACACCCCAAATCCCGCAGGAGTCATTGCCCCCGATAGGCTAACGCCCACCGTTACCCCCGGTTGGAATACCCGTCGACTGAGAAGCTGACAAATTTCCTTTAGTCGCGCCGAATTGTACGCCGTGAAATACCGGTCGACGAGATCCACAACGGCAACGTCGCCAGCAATAGGGGTGGGATCAATTTTCCGTCCGCGTGTTTTGCCCATGGCAGCTTTGGGGTTCTATGAAGGAATGCTCGTTAGAGTGCTACGCAATTAAGGGAGAAAGCCAGTAAATACGGTGCTTACGGACACTATATCCCGTTCTCTGAACAGTGGTCAGCCTATGGGGCTGGACGGGGATT